>JALHSW010000259.1 GCA_022865365.1 Acidimicrobiia bacterium
GGTTGCAGGCGCTCCGCAGGTTCGATCCGATCTCACAGAAGCTCGCGTCCGGGAAGGGTCCCTACGCTGATCTCGCGACGCAGATTCCACCGCTGCAGGAGGCGGCGATCACGCGCGGTCGGGGAGTCTGGGACGGTGCCCTCAATGTGCAGGGCTTCTCGCAGGAGGCCTACGAGCAGCTGCTCGACATCTCCTCTGCGTTCCTCGAGACCGTGCAGGCGACGGTGCTGGCGACGGTGAAGTCGACGGCGCAGGGGAGCGTCCCGGTCGGTCGTCAGGCCGCGACCGCGAACGCGTGCATGGGGATCTGGCTCAGCTCGTACCTCGTCGGGATCACTGACGGGCGCCCGGACCGGACGCTGCCGGAGTTCGAGGCGCTCTGACGCGATGCGGGTGTTGAACATGATGGGCCACCAGGTCGTCGAGGCGATCGGTGCGGCACGGCTCGATGTGGAAGTCGTCCCGGTCCCGTTCGGCGAGGAGCTCGTCGACGTGCCGACGGGTGACGTGCTCTTCGCCGCGTGGCAGGGGCACCCGCTCTTCGAGCACCTCGACGAGACGGGTGTCCGCTGGATGCACCTGCCCGGGACGGGCATCGACGGCTGGCCCCGTGCGCTGCTCGAGGGACGCACCGTCACGTGCTCGCGCGGCGTGAGTGCGATCCCGATCGCGGAGTACGTTCTGGCCGCGATGCTCGCCTTCGAGAAGGATCTGCCGGCCACGTGGTTGGCCGAGCCGCCCGAGCACTGGAACCTCGCCGAGCTGGGCGAGCTCGCGGGCAAGACGGTGGGCCTGGTTGGCCTCGGCGGGATCGGTGCCGCGGTCGCCCAGCGTGCCCTCGCGTTCGACATGCGGGTCCGCGCCGCGCGGCGGAACCCGGGCCGCGATCTGCTCGCGGGGGTGGAGCTCGCCGAAGACTTGTCCGACCTGCTCGAGAGCGCCGACCATGTGGTGCTCGCCGCGCCGGGGACCGCGTCGACCAGGCACCTCATCGACGCCGCGGCTTTCGCCGCGATGAAGCCCGGGGTGCACCTCGTGAACATCGCCCGGGGCAGCCTCGTCGACCAGGACGCGTTGCGGTCGGCGCTCGACGATGGTCGGGTCGCGCGCGCCACACTCGACACGGTCGAGCCCGAACCGCTCCCCGCCGGCCACTGGCTCTACACCCATTCCGGCGTGAAGCTCTCGGCGCACGTGTCGTGGTCTTCGCCGCGGGCGTTCGAGCGGATCATCGCCTCGTTCGTGGACAACCTTCGGCGTTTCGTCGCCGGCGAGCCCCTCGTCGGCATCATCGACGTCGACGAGGGCTACTAGCGGGTGGGCGATGCTCCACGTGCGGTCGTGGCGGGCACCGGGTTCGGCTGTCGGGTCCACGTCCCGGCGCTTCGCGCGGCCGGCTTCGACGTCGTCGCCCTCGTCGGCACCGATCCGGAGAAGACGGCGCGCCGAGCCGAGCGCGCCGGGATCACGCGTGCGTGCGCGTCACTCGACGACGCGCTGGCGCTCGGTGGCATCGACGCGGTCACCATCGCCACGCCGCCGCACACCCACGCCGAGCTCGCGATCACCGCGGTCGAGGCCGGGTCGCACGTGCTCTGCGAGAAGCCGTTCGCGATCGACACGACGCAGGCCGAGGCGATGCTGGCCGCGGCCGACGCGGCGGGTGTCTGTCATCTCGTGGGTCACGAGTTCCGCTGGGCGAGCGACCGGGCGACGGTCGGCCGGGCGATCGCCGAC
>JALHSW010000260.1 GCA_022865365.1 Acidimicrobiia bacterium
GCTGCGCATCGGTCTTGACCCGGCGCGCGTAGAGGTGCATGTCGTGCTCCCACGTGTAGCCGATCCCACCGAGGATCTGGATGCCGTCCTGTGCGAGCAGACGCTGGCAGTCGCCGGCGGCGACCTTGGCCGTCGATACGGCGAGCGAGCGTCGGTCGTCGTCCTCCGCGATGGTGAGCGCGCCGAAGTACCCGGTGGCGCGAGCGCGCTCGAGCGCAACGAGCATGTTGGCGAGCTTGTGCTTGATCGCCTGGAAGGATCCGATGGCCACGCCGAACTGCTCGCGCTGCTTCGCGTACTCGAGGGTGACGTCGAAGATCGTCTGACAGGCGCCGACGGCCTCGAGGGCGAGCGCCACTACGCCATGCTCAATCGCACGACGCAGCGCCGCAGTCGTCGCGGGGCCGGGGTCGCCGAGCACCCGTTCGTCGGGCACTCGGGTGCCGTCGAGCGAGATGGTCGCGAGCGGCCGGGTCGGATCAAACGCCGCGACCGGCCGCACGTCGAGCTCGGAAGTCGGGACGACGAGCGCGGCGATCCCGTCGTCGCCCTCCGTGCCGGCCACGCGGGCGACGACGACGACTTCGTCGACCTCGGGTGCGCCCAGGACGCCGTCCTTGACGCCACGGAGCACCCAGCCGTCGCCGTCGCGTTCGGCCGTTGCTCGAACCGTGGCGGGGTCGACGCCCGCGCCGGGCTCGGTGATCGCGAGTGTCCCGGTGATCGTCCCCTCGGCGATCCCCGGGAGGAAAAGGGCCTGTTGGTCCGGGTTCCCGGTTTCACGGATCGCGGGGACGAACTGGGAGACGGTCGGCACGAACGGCCCGGGCGCGAGCACCCGCCCGAGCTCTTCGACTACCACGGCGAGCTCGACGGCTCCGAGTCCGAGCCCGCCGTGCTCCTCGGGCACGGTCAGCGCCGGCCACCCGAGGTCGACCATCTGATGCCACAGCCCGTCGCTGGGCGCGCCGTCCTCGACGAGCGCGCGCACGAGGCTGGTCGGGCACTCACGGGCGAGCATGCCCCGCACGCCGTCGCGCAACTCTTCCTGCTCGGAGGTGAACTCGAGTTCCATCCGTCGGCAACCTACCTGACGGTCGTGTCAGGCTCGGTGCCTCAGTGCGTTTCGGTCCACCTTCTCCGCGGCGGTGAGCGGGAGCGAGTCGAGCAGGCAGAGCTCCTCGGGGAGCTTGTACGGCGCAAGCTGCTCGGCGCCGTGGGCTCGCAGCGCTTGCAGCGTGGGCGGGTGTGCCGGGTCACGCGGGACCACGCACGCGACCCCGATCTCGCCCATCACCGGGTCCGGCCGGGGCGCGACCGCGACCGCGGCGACGCCGGGGTGGGTCGAGAGCACGCCCTCCACCTCCACGGGGTACACGTTGTAGCCACCGCGCACGTACATCTCCTTGCTCCGTCCGACGAGACGGAGCCGGCCGCGGTCGTCGACCCAGCCGAGGTCACCGGTGCGGACGAAGCCGTCCGCGGTGAACGCCGCACGCGTGCCCTCGGGGTCGCCCCAGTAGCCCGTCATCACCGCCGGCGACCGAAGACACACCGATCCGACCTCACCGCTCGGAACCTCC
>JALHSW010000261.1 GCA_022865365.1 Acidimicrobiia bacterium
CGACATCGACAGGTCGGTGTGCGCCATGTTGCCGCCGAGGAGCAGCCGTCCACCTTCACCGTCGAACTCACGCGCGACGCGATCGAGAGACCACAACGACATGCGCGCGAACCCGAGGAGATCGCGGGGCCCGATCGCGCGAGCGGCGCCGGTCGCGGCGCGCACGGGAGGGAACGGTGCGAGCAGCGTGTTCATGACCGCAGGGCCGGCGCGTTCCCAGCGCCGGAACAGCTTCTCCCAGACGCGGCCGTCACCGGGGGCAAACGCGTCGACCGACGCGGCGGTCGCGTCGGGGTCCGACGGGTCGACGAACACGCAGCCGTCCGGCGTCGGGTGCGCGAGCGCGAGCGGTGCGTGCGACCACCGCAGACCGTGGGCTTCGAGGCCGAGGCGCTGGAGCACGGGGGAGGCGAGACCGAGCGGGTAGCACGAGCTGCACACGTCGGCGACGAACCCGGGAGCGACGAGCTCGGCGCTGCAAACCGCGCCGCCCGGCGTCGACTGCGCCTCGAGCACCAGGACGCGCCACCCGGCGTCGGCGAGCAGGTTCGCGGCGACCAGCCCGTTCGGCCCGGCCCCGATGACGATCGCGTCCGGATCCCCGTCGCTCCCCATGGATGCGTCGGTCATGGCCTCAGGTGGTCGGGAAGCCGAGGTCGGGGCCACCGGGCTTCCGGGAGGCGATCGAAGGGTCCGCCCAGCGGCTCGTCACGACCTTGCCCCGCGTGTAGAAGTGCACGCCTTCGGGGCCGTGCACGTGCGTGTCACCGAACAGGCTCTGCTTCCACCCGCCGAACGAGTAGTACGCCATCGGTACCGGGATCGCCACGTTCACCCCGACCATGCCCGCATCGACCTCACGCTCGAAGCGACGGGCCGCGCCACCGTCGCGGGTGAAGATGGCGACCCCATTTGCGTACGGGTTCTCGGACAAGAGCCGCGTCGCTTCGTCGTAGGTGTCGACCCGCACGACCACGAGCACCGGGCCGAAGATCTCGTCGCGGTAGATGCTCATGTCGGGCGTGACGCCATCGAACAGGCACGGCCCGAGGAAGAAGCCGTCCTCGTGCCCGGCGACCTCGAGCGAACGGCCGTCGACCACCAGCGACGCGCCGGCGCTCACCCCGGCGTCCACGTAGCCCGCGACCCGGTCTCGGTGCACCGCGGTGACGAGCGGCCCCATCTCGGACGCTGGATCGGTGCCCGGCCCGATCACGAGCGCTTCGGTGCGCGTCCGGATCGCGTCGACGAGCGGGCCGGCGATGTTGCCGACCGCGACGACCACCGAGATCGCCATGCAGCGCTCACCCGCCGATCCGTACCCGGCGCTCACGGCCGCGTCGGCCGCGACGTCGAGCTCCGCATCGGGCAGCACGACCATGTGGTTCTTCGCGCCGCCGAGCGCCTGCACCCGCTTACCGTTCGCGGCCGCGGTCTCGTACACGGAGCGCGCGATCGGCGTGGACCCCACGAAGCTGACCGCGCGCACGTCGGGATGCGTGAGCAGCGCTTCAACCGCGGTCTTGTCGCCGTGTACGACGTTGAACACGCCGTCGGGTAGCCCGGCATCGGCGAGCCACTGCGCGACGAGCATCGACGCCGACGGATCACGTTCGGATGGCTTGAGCACGAACGTGTTCCCACACGCGATCGCGACCGGCCACATCCACATCGGGACCATCACCGGGAAGTTGAACGGGGTGATCCCGACGCATACTCCGAGCGGCTGACGGATCGAGTGGACATCGGTGTCGGTCGAGACCTGCTCCGAATAGCCCCCCTTGAGCAGGTGCGGGATCCCGCAGGCGAACTCGACGACCTCGAGGCCGCGTGCGACCTCGCCGAGGGCATCGGAGACGACCTTGCCGTGCTCGGCGCTGACCGCCCGGGCGAGATCTCCCTTGTTGCGCTCGGCGATCTCGCGGAACGCGAACAGCACCCGGGCCCGACGACCGACCGGGGTGTCTCGCCATTCGGGAAACGCCTCCCGGGCCGAGTCGACCGCCACGCCCACGTCGGCCGTGTCGGCCAACGGCACGGCCCTCGCCACCGACCCGGTGGCCGGGTCGAAGACCTCGGAGGTCCGGCCGCCGGCGCCAGGCCATTCCTTGCCCCCGACCCAGTGCTGGAGCTCGTGCATGGAGTTCAGGTTAGGAGACGAATCGGCCCTTTGCCCCGGGCGGCCCCAGGACTAGGTTGCTCTCTGTTCACACAGCCGAGGGGGAGAGTTCACGTGCGAAAGCTGTTTGGAGTTCTGGTGGCCGTGGGGCTGGTGGTTGCCTGCGTGGCACCTGCCGGCGCCCAGTCCGACAAGGGCGAGCTCAAGGTCGCGACCAGCCTGCCCGCGCCGGGCTTCTGGAACGGCGACACGCCGTCCACGCTCGACGGTGGCTTCGAGTTCGAGCTCGCTGCCGATATCGCGAAGAGTGCCGGTTACAGCGGAGTCAAGTACTCGAACGTCTCGTTCGACGCGTTGGTCGCGGGCAAGGCGAAGGGATTCGACCTGGCGCTGTCGCAGGTGACGATCACAACGGACCGTGCGAAGGTGGTCGCCTTCACGGTCCCGTACTTCTCGTCGGACCAGGGGATCCTGGTCAAGACGGGAACGACCGTCGACGAGTCGAATGTCAAGAGCATCCAGTGGGGCGTTCAGACCGCTACGACGGCGCAGACCTTCCTGAAGAAGAAGGTCAAGACCGACAAGAAGCCCCGGTCGTACCAGGAGACGACGCAGGCGTTTGCAGCGCTCCAGGCCGGCCAAGTCGACGCGGTGCTGCTCGACACGTCGATCGTGAGCGCTCAGGCGACGGAGTCGAACGGCGAGTTCGAGGTGGTCGGTCAGTTCAAGACGGGCGAGGAGTACGGCGGGATCCTTCCGAAGGGCTCCAAGCTCCTGAAGCCGATCAACAAGGCGATCAAGGCGCTGGTAGCTGACGGCACGATCGAGGAGCTCCGCAACAAGTGGCTCGTCCCGGTGTACTCGGTCGACCCGACGAAGGTGCCGTACATCCAGCCGTAGGCGTACGTACGGTCGTACCGATCTCATGACGAGGGGCCCGGCATCGCCGGGCCCCTCGCGCGTGAGTGGGAGCACGAGTGATTGAGCCGGGCGAGACGATGCTCGTTGCATCGAGCCGTGGGACAGGTGACCACTGGCGTTCGATTCGCGCGCTTGCGTTCTCCATGGGGGCAGTTGCCGTCTCGCTCGCAGGCGGCGTCATCGCCGCGCTCCGTGCCGGCCAGACCGACAACGGCTGGCTGATCTGGTTCTGTCTCGCATTGCCGATGAGCGTCTTCGCTCTCGCCTACGGGCGGCGGGCCGAAGCGCTGGTTGTCGACGTGGACGGCCCCGGGTCCGACGAGAAGCGGGCCCGCTCCGCGCGCCGCGTCGCGGTCGGCGGGATCGTCCTCGGGACCGCGTTGGTCGTCGGGCTGGGGATCTGGAACGCGTGGAACGGGCTCGTCGACACTGGCAACACGTTCTTCTCGTGGGAGCACATGAGCGGGTCGTTCGGCGACGTGTGGGAAGGGTTCAAGCTCAACATCCTGATCTTCATCGTCGCCGAGTTCTTCGTGCTGATCTGGGGCTTGATCGTGGCGGTGGTCCGGGATCTCCCCGGTCGAGCCGCGGCGCCACTGCGCTGGTTGTCGGTCGCGTACGTTGACGTCTTTCGCGGCCTGCCGGCGATCGTGACCATCTACCTCGTCGTGTTCGGTCTGCCGCTCACCCAACTGCCGCTCGTCTCTGACACCGCCGACGTCGACTTCACCGTGCTCGGGCTCCAGGTCGATCAGCCCGTCATCCTCGGGATCCTCGCGCTCACGCTCGTGTACGGCGCGTACGTGGCCGAGGTGTACCGCTCGGGCATCGAGAGCGTGCATTGGAGCCAGCGCGCGGCCGCGCGGGGTCTCGGGCTGTCGCAGGGTCAGTCGCTGCGCTTCGTGGTCATGCCGCAAGCGGTCCGTCGCGTCATCCCGCCGCTCATGAACGACTTCATCGGCTTGCAGAAGGACACCGCGCTGCTCAACATCGTCGGTGTGCTCGAGGGCTTCAACCTCGCCCGCATCTACGCCGGCAACCACTTCAACCTGTCTTCGGTGACGGGTCTCGGGATCTGCTTCCTCGTGATCACCATCCCGATGACCCGCCTCACCGACTACTTGGTGAAGCGCGACCAGGAACGCATGATGGCAGGAGGGGCATAGGCGGTGGCGCTCGTCGAGGTGAACGACGTCGTGAAGCGGTTCGGGGCGAACACCGTGCTCGACCACATCGACCTGACGGTCGAGGAGCACCAGGTGGTGTGCCTCATCGGCGCGTCGGGATCGGGCAAGTCGACGCTGCTGCGGTGCATCAACGGTCTGGAGGCGACGGAGGGCGGCACCATCACGGTGACCGGGCGTCGCGTCACCCAGGACGACATCAAGCTCAACCGGTTGCGCCGCGACGTCGGGATCGTCTTCCAGGCGTTCAACCTGTTCCCGCACATGACGGTGGTCGACAACATCACGCTCGCTCCTCGCAAGGTCCTGAATCTCTCGAGGAAGGACGCCGAGGCGCGCGCACTGCCCCTGCTCGAGCGGATCGGGCTCGCGGAGAAGGCGGGTGAGTATCCCGATCGTCTCTCGGGAGGCCAGCAGCAGCGGGTCGCGATCATCCGTGCACTCGCCATGCAACCGCGGCTCATGCTGTTTGACGAGATCACGAGTGCGCTCGACCCCGAGCTCGTGAACGAGGTCTTGCACATGATGCAGGAGCTCGCGGAACAGGGCATGACGATGGTCGTAGCCACGCACGAGATGGCCTTCGCGCGCGATGTCGCGAGCAAGGTCTGCTACCTGCACCGAGGCCAGATCATCGAGGAAGGCCCGCCCGGGAAGATCTTCACGGACCCCGACCATGTGCGCACCGCGGAGTTCCTCCGCCGCACGCTCGACGCCGGTCGGATGTGAGCACTCCACCACCTCTACCGGCACCACTCCCGCAGGACGAGGTGCAGCGCGCGCTGCTCCCGGTCGGCGAGGCACGAATGCTCCCGACCGCGGCGTACGTCGACGCCGATGTGTTCGCGTGGGAGCAGGAGCACGTGTTCGGCGGAGGTTGGTTCGCGGCGACCCACGTGTCAGCCGTGCGCGAGCCAGGTGCGCAGCGCGCGGTCGCCGCGGCGGGTCGAGAGGTATTGCTCGTGCGCGGCGCCGACCGCGTGCTCCGCGGCTTCGCGAACGCGTGCCGGCACCGGGGCCACGAGCTCCTCGGCGTGGGCGACCCGGTGTGCCGTGCGTCGGTGCGGTGCCCGTACCACGGGTGGACGTACGACCTCGACGGCGCGCTTCGTCGCGCGACGGGCGGCGCCGACCTCGACGCCGACGAGTTCGCACTGGCGCCGGTCCGGGTCGAGGAGCATCTCGGCTGGGTGTTCGTGAACGCGGGCAGCCCGGCCGAGCCGATCGCCGCTGCGCTCATCGGTCTGGACGAGATTCTCGGGCCGTACGACGCGGGCGCACTCGTTCCGTGCGCGCGCCACGAGTACGTGGTCGAGGCGAACTGGAAGGTGCTCCACGAGAACTACCAGGAATGTCTGCACTGCCCCCGAATCCACCCCGAGTTCTGTGGGGTGAGCCCTCCCGAGAGCGGCGACAACATCGCTCCGGGCCCGTCGTGGATCGGCGGCCGGATGGACCTTGCTTCGTCGGCCGAGACGATGTCGATGACCGGTCGTGGGCGCGCCGCGCCGCGCCCCGGGCTCGATGAGCAAGCCCGCCGGCGGGTCGGGTACTTCGCGCTCCTTCCGAACCTGCTGGTCAGCGCGCATCCCGACTACGTGCTGACGCACCGGCTCGAACCGCTCGCGCCTGATCGCACGCGGGTGGAGTGTGAGTGGCTCGTGGCGAGCGACGCGGCGTCGATCCCCGGGTTCGATCCGGCGGACGCGGTCGAGCTGTGGGACATCACGAACCGCCAGGACTGGGCCGCGTGCGAGTCGGTGCAGCGAGGGCTGTCGTCGTCGAGCCACGTTCCGGGTCCGCTCACGCCTCGCGA
>JALHSW010000262.1 GCA_022865365.1 Acidimicrobiia bacterium
CCCAGACCCTGGTGTCGGCGACCCGGGGGGCGAGCAGCGTCACGCCACCCCCACAGAGCCGCCCGGCTTCGCCGAGCAGCTCGATCAGCTCCTTCGCATCCCGAGCACCGACACGCCCCGGGTCCAACTCACGCACGAACCCACGCACCACCCCCACCGCGTCGCGCAGAGCACCGAAGCCCACACCACTGCTGATGCCGTTCCCGTGCTGTGATGCTCGAGGCGAGCTCGTCGTGGCCACGCGCAACTCCCGTCGGACTGGCTCACCCCGCGCCATGAGAAAGCGACACACAAAAGCGAGCGACACGAACGGCGGAAGGGAGGAGAGGGGGCTTCCACGACCCCGGCCAACAACCCCACCCTACACGAACATACGTTCGCTGTCAAGTCACCCGACCAACCCAGGCGATCGAGCCGGAGACGCTCGTGAGACCGGGCGATCGGGCACCATGGCGAAGGCGATGGGCGAGCCCTGGGATGTCGCGGTTGACCGCCACGGCTCATCACGCCGAAGGAAGCCCGGGCCATCGGCATCAACCCGGCGGAACTCGTGCGGCTCGCGCATCGGGGCCGGCTCGGGCGGGCCGCCGCTGGCGCTTCTCACGTGCCTCAGGTCCCAGTCGAACCACTCGATGCGTACATGCTCGCCTCGTTGAGGCCTGCCGGCCGTGGCGTACTGAGCCACGAGGCCACCGCTGTCGACGTGGAGACCTGCCTCGGCTTCGCGGTCGCGCCTGGCGCTACGGTGCTCGGCATGGAGACTGTGAACCTGGGTGCCACCGGGCTTCGCGTGTCGCGTGTCTGCCTCGGGATGATGAGCTACGGGAACGACAGCGACCGACCGTGGGTGCTCGACGAGGACGCAGCCGAGCCGATCGTGCGGGCCGCCGTCGAAGCCGGCATCTACTTCTTCGACACCGCCAACGTGTACTCGGACGGGGCGAGCGAGGTCGCGACCGGCCAACTGGTGAAGAAGTTCCTGAGCCGCGACGAGGCAGTGATCGCCACCAAGGTGTTCATGCCGGTGACGCCGGGACCCAATGGTGGGGGTCTTTCGCGCAAGCACATCCTCTCGGCGATCGACGCGTCACTCGAGCGACTCGCCCTCGACTACGTCGACCTCTACCAGATCCACCGCTACGACCCGAACACGCCGATCGAGGAGACGATGGGCGCCCTCGACGAGGTCGTGCGAGCAGGGAAGGCCCGCTACATCGGTGCGAGCAGCATGCACGCGTGGCAGTTCGCCAAGGCCCAACACGCAGCCGAACGGGCTGGTGGCGCCCGGTTCGTCTCGATGCAGAACCACTACAACCTCCTGTACCGCGAAGAGGAGCGCGAGATGATCCCCCAGTGCATCGACCAGGGTGTCGGCGTGATCCCTTGGAGCCCGCTGGCGCGTGGGGTGCTGGCAGGAAACCGCACTCGATCGGGCGAGAAGCGCACCACCCGTTCGAACACGGATGCGTTCACCGACTTCCTCTACAGCGAGCCGACCGACTTCGACGTCGTCGAGCGCGTCGCCGACGTTGCCGCCGAGCGGGACGTGTCACCGGCCCAGGTCGCGCTGGCCTGGCTCCTGTACCGTCGGGGCGTGACGGCCCCGATCGTCGGGGCGACGAAGCCGGAGCACCTCCACGACGCGGTCGCCGCCGAGCAGCTCGCCTTGAGCGACGCCGAGATCGCCCGGCTCGAGGAGCCGTACGTCGCGCACCCGGTGCTCGGGCACTGACCGGGCACAGTCCCCGGGTCCCCGTCGCACGACCTCGTCGAAGGATGCTCGAATCGCCATAGACCTCGCGGAGGCCGCCTGAGGGTTCCGCAACCGAGCCTGCTCTTGGGCCTTACGTCATGCCCACGAGTCGAGGTCGCGAAAAGGCCTCAATCCGGCCCACCGGTGCGTCGATCCA
Organism: Acidimicrobiia bacterium; assembly: GCA_022865365.1. Taxonomy (GTDB): domain Bacteria; phylum Actinomycetota; class Acidimicrobiia; order IMCC26256; family PALSA-555; genus JALHSW01. The sequence continues at coordinate 1,911 of JALHSW010000262.1, forward strand.
TCCGGCAATGGCAGATGCACCGATCTCCTGGCGTCCGGACGACCATCGCACCGAATTGGCACCGGTGCATCAGGGACGCGCCGCGTCGGGGTTCTGGTGGCGCCACCCGCATTTGGTGCAGGTTGCGGCCGCCGCCGCCCTCATGTGGGGCGCCGGCTACCTGACCTGGCGCGCCGGGTGGAGCGGCGCGGGCGTTCCCGCCTGGCTGTTCTGGCCGTTGCTGGGCGCCGAAGCCTTTGGCTGGGTCAGCCTGGCATCGTACGCGTGGCTCGCGTGGCACAACTCGAATGCGTTGGACCACGCACCGGCGGCACCGGCGAACCCACCCATCGTCGACATCTTCGTGACCACCTACGACGAGGCAGTCGAGGTGGTCGAGCCCACCCTCGTGGGCTGCGCGGCGATCCGGGAGCCGCACATCACGTACCTGCTCGACGATGGGCGACGAGAGGAGCAGCGCGAGCTCGCGGCTCGGTACGGGGCGCGGTACGTGACCCGTCCCGACAACTCGCACGCCAAGGCCGGCAACATCAATCACGCGCTCGCGGTCACCAGTGGGGAACTGATCCTCATGCTTGACGCTGACCACGTCCCGATGCCGAACATCCTCAGCGTGACGCTCGGGTACTTCCACGATCCCGCGGTGGCACTGGTGCAGACACCGCACGAGTTCTCGAACCAGGACTCGGTCCAGCATCGCGGTGTGCGCCGTCACGAGCAAAGCGTGTTCTACGACGTGATCGCGCCCAACAAGGACCGCAACAACGCGATGTTCTGGTGCGGGTCGGCCACGTTGATCCGGCGGATCGCGCTCCTCGATGTCGGCGGCGTGCTGACGTCCACAGTCGCCGAGGACTTCCACACGACGATTGCCATGCACGCGGCCGGGTGGCGGACCCGCTACCACTCCCAGCCGGTCGTGCAGGGTCGCGCACCCCACGACCTCGCCGCGTTCCTGTTGCAACGAGCACGCTGGGCCCGCGGGAACCTCGGTGTGTTCCGCACCCGGGAGAACCCGTTCTGGTGCCGTGGGCTGAGGCTCCGCCAACGGCTCAGCTACCTCGCATCGCTGCTCCACTACTTCAGCGCGTTCCAGCGACTCACCCTGCTCGGGGTCCTGGTGACAGTGCTCGTGAGCGGTCTGCTCCCGATGCACGCGAACGTGCTGACGCTCGCGGTTCTGTGGGTACCGTGGACGATCCTTGCGTTCACGACGACGCTCGCGCTCGGGCGCGGCACGCTCTCGAAGTTCGACTCCACCCGTTTCGGCCTCATGACCATGGGCGTGCAACTCCGAGGCGTGCTCGCGTTGCTCTGGCCGCGAGCCGGGCGCTTCAAGGTCACGCCCAAGGAGGGCATCGACGAGGGGGGCTTGGCCGTACTCGCGATGCTGCCGCTGCTCACCGTGGGCCTGGTCGCGGTGGCGGGCGCCACGCTCGCTCGAGTCCTCACCGTCGCCGGCGTCATGAGCCTGCCGGCGCTGTCGGGACTCGCACTCGGTGTCATGGTGGCGCTCGCGACGTGGGAGCTGTGCTGCTTCCTGATGGTGCTCGTGCCACTGACCAGACGGCGACAGCTCCGCCGCCGGTACCGCCTGCCGGTGCACGGCAGGGCTCGAGTCGGCGGCCGGTCGACCACGCTCCAGGTACTCGACATCAACACCCACGGACTCGCACTTGGGACACCGATCGCCATCCAGCCGGGCACGCGGCTGCAACTCCTCACACGCCTGCCCGACGCGGCCGACACCATGCACGACGTGACCCTGCCGGTGGTCGTGCAATCCTGTCGAACGCTCGAGCACGACGACGACAGCCCTTCCGATGTGCAGTTCCACGTGGGTACGAGCCTCGAAAAGCTCAGCGCCGACGATCGGCGCTGGCTCCTCGAGTACTGCGCTGTCGTCCATCCGGCTCGCGCCCTCGGCACCGACCACCAGCGCGTCGTCACCGAGGTCACCGCCGAGGTCGCCACCGACACAACCTCCGACGCCTCGATGGCGGGAAGTGCGTGATCACTGAACGGCTGATCGGGGCCAGAGCTTCGGGCCGAGACCTGACGCTCTGGCGACCGGGCGAGTGATCGCGGCGCGCAGCGATGCCGCAGTGGCCACCAACGTCACCTGTTCCTTCGCGCGAGTGACTGCGGTATAGAGGAGCTCGCGGGTCAGGATCGGCGACGGGGCCGGCGGGAGCGTGACGATCACCCGCCGGAACTCCGAGCCCTGGCTCTTGTGGATCGTCATCGCCCACCAGGTCTCGATGTCCCCGAGCTGCGACATCGCGAGCTCGCGGGTGCCGCTCGGGTCGGGGAAGGCCACGACGGGTTGGTCGGGGCCGGCGACGACGAGCCCGACGTCACCGTTGAACAGCCGGTTGAGGTAGTCGTTGCTCGTGACGATGACGGGTCGCCCGACGTACCAGCGTCGACCGATTCCGCCATCGGGCATTGCCCGCGCCGCGAGGGCTTCGATGCGATCGCTCCATCGGTAGACCCCGAGCGCGCCGAGCCGGGTTGCGCACAGCACCTTGAGGTCGGATGCGGCGTGCAGACCCGATTCCGCGTCGCCGGCGTGCGCCGCACGGACCACTTCGACGGCGCCGACCGCCGCCTCCTCCTGGAGGCGATCGATGCCGGCTTCGTCATCACCGTCGACCCAGGTCAGCTCGCCGGTCTGGTTGTTGTCGAGCAGGTCGAGCGCGCGGTCGGCATCGCCGGCCCGGATGGCATCGGCGAGCGCGGCAATGGCCGAGTCGACACCGAACCGGTGGACCCGCTCGAGCATCACGATGTCGGCCGCGAGTGGCCCGTCGGGCCGGGGCGTTGTCGCAGTGCCGACGATCTCACCCAGCACGGCGCCCGCCTCGACACTCGCGAGCTGGAACGGGTCGCCGACCAGCACCAGCGTCGCGTCGGGACGTACGGCGTCGAGCAGGCGGGCCATCAGCCCGAGCGCCACCATCGACGTCTCGTCGACCACGACCATGTCGTGCGGAAGCGGGTTGGAGCGGTCGTGACGGAACCTCCCACCGCCGCTCGCGCCCAGCAGTCGGTGCAGCGTCGTCGCCTCGGCGGCACGCAGGGCACCAGCAATATCGTCGGTCAGGCCCGCCACCTCAACCTCGGCGTGCACGGCCTCGGTCATACGCGCCGATGCCTTGCCGGTGGGCGCGGCGAGCGCCACCTCGAGGGCCTGCCCCCCTTCGAACGCGATCCGGTACGCGGCGGCGAGCAGCCGGGCGACCGTGCGTGTCTTGCCGGTTCCCGGTCCGCCGGCGACCACGGTGAGCCGGCGGGTCAACGCTCGCTCGACCGCATCGCGCTGACGATCGGGTGACAACGGATCGTCGGGTCCGAAGAGCTCGTCGAGGATCGCGTCGACGGCAGGGGACGCAACGGTGAAGCCGTCGACCGTGCCCGCGCGACCCAGCAGGTCATCTGCGACGCGCTGCTCGAAGCGCCAGTAGCGCTCGAGGTACAGGCGGGTGCCATCCCAGACGAGCGGCAGGGTCACGTCGCCCGGCGGGTCGGCGGGGGCGCATACGGCGGGGCTCGCCGACAGGCGTGCGCGCCAACGCGCCGGATCGGGCCAGGGCAGCGAGTCGATTGCCGGGATGTGCGCGTCGTCGACGACGATGGAACCGGCGACGTCCGCGGGCACCACGCAGATGTGGCCGAAGCGCGGGGCGCGCGCGGCAAGGGCCGCGCCGAGCAGCACCACGGGTTCGATCCCACCGACGGCGCGGGCGATCGCGTCGGCGACGTGAACGGCCGACGCGTCGAGCGCGCCCGCATCGACGAACGGCCCGAGCACTGCGGTGTCGTCCCGGAGGAGCGGAGCCGAGGCGCTCACGTCGACACCTCGCGCCCATCGAGGAGATCGCTGAGATCGGTGACGAGTGGCGCGGGGACACGCCACGCGAAGACCCCGTAGGGCACTCCGGCGACGGTCGGCGTCGCGGCACCGGCCATGCCGCGCACGAACAGGTACGCGACTCCGCCGAGGTGCTCGGCGGGCTCGTAGTCGGGGAGGCGCCATCGCAGGTAGCGGTGCAGCGCGACCGAATAGAGCAAGGCCTGCAGCGGGTAGTGGTGCTCGGCCATTGCCGCGGGCAGGCGCTCGGGACGGTAGTCGAGCGATTGGGGCTCTCGGCCGCGCTCGGTCAGCTTGTTGGTCTTGTAGTCGACGACGACGAACCTCGGGGGCGCACTCGCATCCTCGGGGTCCTGCGCCCGGAAGATCGCGTCGATCGAACCGGTGAGATGTCCGGCGAGCTCGACGCCGAACAGCCCTGACGCGAGGCGCTGGGCCCACGGGCGCAGCGGATCGTCGTCGGGAAGGTGACGCAGCACGAGCGTGCCGATGTCGCGGTCGGTCGCGTGTCGGGACCGCTCGCCCAGGCGCAGCTCGAAGCTCAGCTCGTCGAGGCGATCCGCGTGCGAGAGATCGCGCAGCCGTTGCCCGGCGAAGAGCGGGCCGAGGGGCGTCTCGATCATGGCCCGCAGGCCGGCGACAAGGGTTTCCTCGTCGACGGGCCACGGATTCCATTGGAGTCGATCGGCGATGTGGGCTCGCAGCTCGGCGTCGAGATCCTCCGCCCCGAAGTCGACTCGCTCGAGCACCTCGTGGACCAGGGTGCCGAACTGAGC
>JALHSW010000263.1 GCA_022865365.1 Acidimicrobiia bacterium
CTCCCGGCCGACTTCCCTGCGCTGCGCTCGCTCGACGCGTACCCGGGCAACCTGCCCGTGCAACGCACCGCGTTCGTGGGTCGTGTCGAGGATCTCACTGCGGTGCGCGCCGCGCTGGACGACTCGCCGGTGATCACCCTCACCGGTGTCGGGGGCGTGGGCAAGACGCGCCTCGCGCTCCAGGTGGCTGCCGACGCGGTCGCCCGCTTCCCCGACGGTGCGTGGTTCGTGGATCTCGGTCCAGTGCTCGACGCGAGCTACGTCGCGGCGGCGTTCAGCACGGCGCTGCTGCTGCCGGAACGCCGCCAGGGCACGCTCGAGGAGTCGATCGTCGCGGCACTGCGCGAGAAGCGCCTCCTGGTCGTGCTCGACAACTGCGAGCATGTCATCGACGCGGTCGCGGAGCTCGTCGACACCGTCGTCGGGTCGTGCCCGGGGGTGAGCGTCATGGCGACGAGTCGCGAGGCGCTCGGCGTCGACGGCGAGGACACCTATGAGGTCCGGCCGCTCTCCATGCCCACGTCCGGTGCCGACGGGGCACCGGGCTCGCTGATGGACAACGACGCGATCCGCCTGTTCGCCGAGCGGGCCCGTTCGGTCAAGCGCGGCTTCTCGCTCTCCCCCGAGAACGCCCCCGTCGTCGCGGAGATCTGCCAGCGCCTCGACGGTATCCCCCTCGCCATCGAGCTGGCCGCGGCCCGCCTGAAGATGATGTCGCCCGCTGAGGTCCTGGCCCGCCTCGACGAGCGGTTCCAGCTCCTGGCCGGAGGACGGCGGACGGTCCTGGAACGGCACCAGACGCTGCGCGGCGCGATCGACTGGTCCTATGAGCTCCTCGATCCGGCCGAGCAGCTCCTCTTCGCCCGTCTGTCGGTGTTCGCCGGGGGCTTCACGCTCGACGCGGCCGAGGCCGTCGGCGCGGGCGACGACGTCGAGGCCCGGGTGGTGCTCGCGCTGCTCGGGAGCCTCGTGGCCAAGTCGATGGTCGTCACCGACGACACCGCGGCCGGGACCCGCTACCGGCTCCTCGACACGCTCCGCGAGTACGCGACGGAACGGCTCGGCGAGCTCGACGACCCGTCCCGGGTGCACGCGCGCCACGCCGCGTACTTCCTCATCCTCGTCGAGACCGTCACGCCGACGCTCAAGGGTCCCGACGACGAAATTGGTCTCGCTCGGCTCGCGGCGGACCAGGACAACCTGCGGGCCGCGCTCGGCTGGACCCGCGACCACGACGACCCCGACACCTTCGTGCGGCTCCTCCACGGCCTCCTCCTCTACTGGAGCCAAGAGCCGAACTATCGCGAGATCGCCCAGTGGACCGCGGCGACACTCGAGCACGCCGGCGGCCTGCCGGCCGACGCTCGCGCGGAGGCCCTCGGCTGCGCCGGGTTGGGCGCCAACTACGGCAACCGCTTCGACGAAGCGATGACGCTCTACGAGTCGAGCCTCGCCTGCTCACGCGACGCCGGCCTGCCGCCGTTCCCGTTCGCGCTCTCGAGTCTCGGGATCGCCGCGCTCGAGTCGAACGACCCCGCGGAAGCGATCGCCCGCTGTGAGGAAGCGGTCGACGCGGCGCGCGCCACCGCGGACGGGTACTGGGAAACCTACGCGCTCGGGATCCTGTCGCTCGCGTGCAGCCTGAGCGGCGACGAGGAGCGTGGCCGCGACTCCGCCGACGAGGCGCTGGCCCGGGCCCGACGGCTCGGGAACACCAACCTGATCCGCAGCGCACTCCTCGACGCCGGGATCGCCCGCGTCACCAGCGAGCCCGAGGTTGCCATCGAGCTGCTCGAGGAGTCCGCACACGCAGACGCAAACTCCACCAACCTCGGCCAGACCTACTTCTTCCGGGGCATTGCCCACCTCCGTCTGCGGCAGCCCGCCGAGGCGGCGAGGGCGCTGCGCGCCGCCCTCCCGCTCATGCGGGAGACCGGCAGCGACTTCTTCACCGCCACCGTGATCGGCACCGCCGCGGGGCTACTCGCCCGCTCTACGCCTGCCGCCACGGTCGAGCTCCTGAGCGCCCTCGATCGCTTCCGGGCCGAGTCGGGCATCGCGGGCACCCCGGGCGACACCGAGACCCAGCGCCGCACCCGCGCCCGCCTCGAGGAGGCGATGGCCCCGGCCGAGTTCGCCGAGGCCTGGTCGCTCGGCGCCGAGCTGAGCGTCGAGGAAGCCGCCGCGCTCGCGTTCGAGCAGCTGGGACGGCTCGATGCCTGATCCCGAACACGGTCTGGCTGGTGACCGGAGTGGCGTGAGCGACCTCCCCACGGGGACGGTGACGTTCCTGTTCACCGACTTGGAGGGCTCGACCCGTCTCTGGGAGGAGCATCCCGAGGCGATGCGCGATGCGCTGGCCCGCCACGACGAGATCCTCCGGGATGCGGTGGAGAATCGCGACGGACACGTAGTGAAGACGACCGGCGACGGGCTTCATGCAGCGTTTGCCCTCGCCTCGGATGGGGTGCTTGCCGCGCTCGACGCCCAACGGGCCCTCGTCACCGAGCACTGGGCACTCCCGGAGCCGCTCAAGGTGCGGATGGGCTTGCACGTCGGGGGCGCCGAGTTGCGCGGCGGTGACTACTTCGGCCCCGCAGTCAACCGAGCGGCACGGGTCTCCGCGGCCGCGCACGGTGGGCAGATCGTCGCGTCCGCCGCGACGGCGGACCTCGTACGCGACGACCTGGCGCCCGAGGTCGGCTTGCTCGACCTCGGGGAGCACCGCCTGCGCGACCTCGGTCGTTCGGAGCGGATCGTGCAGGTCACCCACCCCGATCTCCCGGCCGACTTCCCGCCGCTGCGCTCACTCGACGCGTACCCGGGCAACCTGCCGGTGCAACGCAGCGCCTTCATCGGTCGGACCGATGACCTGGCCGAGGTCCGCGCCGCGCTCGACGACGCGCCGGTAGTCACGCTCACGGGTGTCGGCGGCGTCGGCA
>JALHSW010000264.1 GCA_022865365.1 Acidimicrobiia bacterium
AAGTACCCGGGCATGTGGTGGGAGCTAGAGTCGGATGCCAAAAGCGGCTACGTCTACTCCGGCTCCATCACACCGATCCTCGGTGATCGCTGCCGTGATCGCGTGCTTGCCCGCCTGGTCGACGACAACACCGGCAGCGACATCAAGCGCGATCTGGAAGCCGTCATGCTGGAGGTCTCGCGCACCTTCACGGCGCTGAGCAAGGCCCGGGCGAAGTTCAACCGATGCAGCAAGTCCGAGAGCCGCGAGGCCGCGCGCGTCGCGATGGTCGCCGCCGAGGCTGACTATCGCCAGGTCGCCGATCGGCGAGATCGCCTCGTCGAGCTGCGCAACGCCCAGCAGACGCAGCGCGGGGGTCAGCCGACGATCTCGCATGACGGGCCGATGGTGAAGCTATGAAAGAACCGCTCTACGAAGCTGATCGCTCGCTCACGCTCTACGTCGCCGCCGAGCGTGAAGAGCAGACCGCGGCGCCCACCACCGAGGGAGCGCTGACCGCGTGGGCAGTCCTCGCGCTCACGCTCGTCGTGCTCGGGATCATGATCGGAGGCTGCGCGTGAAGCTCACCGCCGACACGGCCGAGATCCTCAACGCGAGAAGCGCCAAGTGAAGCTCACCGCTACCACCATCACCGATGATCAGATCCACGAACTGATGGCGACCTCCGATCGCGACACGCGCAAGATTTGTGCGACAGCGCTGAAGACGCCAGACTCGAAGTGGCGCGGCCCCTACCTGATGCAGGCGCGGCGCCAAGGCGAAGCTCGCGCTCGGATCGCTGAGATCCTAAACGACCGCGCGGCGCCGTCGGTCACCGCGGACTCGATCACCGACGATCAGATTCGCGCCTTGAGTGCACGCCTTGGCGCAGACGTCGTGGCCGATTGTGATGCCGCCCTCGCGGCGCCCCTCGGCTCGCTACGCCGTGTGCAGGCTCGCGCGCGTCTCGCCGAGATCCTCAACGCCAGGAGCTCCCCGTGAAGCCCGAAGCAGCTCCCACGCTCGACCAGATCTGCGCCTGGTGCGAGAGGTTCGACAACCACCCGACCGAGGGCTGGCTCGGCCTCGTCCTGGACGGAACCTACTCGACCGCCGAGCTGAGCGCGGCGATCCTGACCAACCGCGCGCCCGTCGCGCAGGGCGACGTCGCGGCAGCGCGCAAGCGACTGGTCGACGACGTGCTGCGCCTGCCGGAGTACCGCGGTTGGTCGATCTCTCAAGAGGAAGATCACAGCCGTGACATGGAAGATCGCCTCGTCTGGAGACATGACGATCGCGACGAGAAGATCTGGCTCGATGTCGTCCACAAGAGTCGTGATCAGGTTGCCCTATGGATCAACATCGACGATCCGAACGACGACCCCTACCACCCGCGTGGCGGCTACGAGGTGCTTGCCGAGCACACCGCCGCCGCGGTGTTCGCGGTGTGTAAGCCACTGATCGACGAGTGCGGCGGCGATGACGCATCGGACGAAGCGGCTGACCAGCCAGTAGAACCTGCTGCTGCCGCCAAGGGCGTCGCTCATGAGTGACATGGGCCGT
>JALHSW010000018.1 GCA_022865365.1 Acidimicrobiia bacterium
GCACGTCCGCCCCGACATCGTCGCTCGCGCCGAATGGCACCGCGAGCAAGGCCACGAGCGGGTCATCGTCTCGGCCTCGTTCGCGTGCTACCTGAGGCCAGTCGCGGCGCGGCTCGGATTCGACGCCGGGCTCGGGACCGAGCTCGAGGTGGGAAGCGACCGCCGCCTCACCGGCGAGCTCGCCGGCCCGAACGTGCGGGGAGCCGAGAAGGTCCACCGCCTCGAGGCATGGATCGGCGACGCCCCGGCGACGGTGTGGGCCTATGGCGACTCGGGCGGCGATCGCGAGCTGCTCGCCCGCGCGGATCACCCGGTCCGCGTCGGACGGGAGACGATCCCTCAGTCGGGACGCTGCGCGACGAGCAGCAGCGATTCGCCGAAGCCCGGTTCGCCACGCTGATCCCAGCGCCGGAGCGCAGGAACGAGCAAGCGGTCGTAGGCACGCACCAACGCACCCGTCCGCTCCCCCCCGCCACCCGGCAACCGCGCCAAGACCCACGCCAGGACGGCTCCGGGAGCGTTCACGTAGCGCGCCTCGACCACCGTCAGGCCCGCCCGGTCGGCACGCTCGACGAGCTCTGACCGTCGGTACCGATGTCCGCGTTGACCGCGTCGATCGAGCTTGCCCGAGAGCCCTGCGAAGGCGCCTGCGAACACGATCAGTCGTCCGCCGGGGCGCAAGACCGCACGCGCTGCCTTCAGCACCTCGTGATCGTCGTCGGAGTGCTCGACGACGTTCACCAGCAGCACGGAGTCGAACTGGCCCCGTTCCGCGACGTCGAGCAGGTGGGCGTGCCGGACCGTGACGTCGGGGTTCTGGCGGAACCGCACCGTCAGCGACTCGACGTGGTGCTTCGAGGCCTCGAGTGCGGTGACTCGTCGACCCGCAGCGATCCGCTGTGTCAGCTCCCCGCTTCCTGCTTCGACCTCGAGAACGTCGGTCCCGAGCAACGGAGTCAACAGATCTGTGATCCAGTCGGCAGAGTTCGGCGCGTCCCCGAGTCGGTCGAGCTCGGGAATCCCAGGTGTGGGATCGGGGGTGGCGCGATCAGCGAGGCCCGAGTACCTGACGATGCTGTAGATGCCGCGAACCCCGTCGCGCCACCCGATCTTCTTTCCTTCGTCGTATGTGCGTCCGTCGTACGAGATGCCGACCTCGTAGATCCGCCACCCGTCGCGCGCAACCTTGGCCGTGATCTCCGGTTCGAAGCCGAACCGGTCTTCGCAGATCTCGATGCTCTGGATCATCTCTCGCCGAAACGCCTTGTAGCACGTCTCCATGTCGGTGAGGTTCAGGTTCGTGAACATGTTCGACGTGGTCGTCAGGACCTTGTTGCCAACCGAGTGCCAGTAGTACAGGACGCGGTGGGCCCGACCCCCCAGGAACCGCGAGCCGAACACCACGTCGGCCCGGTCCGCGATGAGGGGTTCGAGGACCTGTGCGTAGTCAACGGGTGAGTACTCGAGGTCGGCGTCCTGGACGATGACGAACTCCGCGGTCGCTTCCCGAAAGCCCCGGCGCAGCGCAGCTCCCTTCCCCAGGTTCACGGGCTGTTCGAAGACGCGCACTCGTGGTTCGATGATGCCCCCGAGGATCTCCCGGGTCCCGTCGGTCGACCCGTCATCGACAACGACGATCTCGGCAACGTACGGCGACGCCAACACCCGATCGATGATCTCGGACACCGTTGCGCGTTCGTTGAAGCACGGCATGACCACGCTGAGGCAGCGCGTCGCAAGAGTGGCCACGACCGATGAGTCTAATATTCGAGAGAACGGCCGCCCCGACTAGCCTCAATCGGCCATCGAGCGCGAGACAACGAGGGAGCAATGCCCACCCGAGACCACGTCGAGCCCGACGATGGCGAGGTCGTGATCATCGGGGCGGGACCGGCAGGGCTCACCGCGGCGTATGAGCTCGGGAGGCGCGGTCACACCGCCGCCGTCTTCGAGGCCGACGACGTGGTCGGTGGCATCAGCCGGACCGTCGAGCGCGAGGGCTGGCGCTTCGACATCGGCGGCCACCGGTTCTTCACCAAGGTCGGCCGCGTCGAGGGCTTCTGGCACGAGATCCTCGGGCCCGAGGACTTCCTGCTCCGGCCGCGCATGAGCCGGATCTTCTACAACGGCAAGTACTTCGACTACCCGCTGAAGGCGATGAACGCGCTGCGAAACCTCGGGATCATCGAGGCGCTCCGGTGCGTGCTCTCGTACCTGTGGGTGCGGATCCACAAGCCGAAGGACCTCACGACGTTCGAGGGCTGGACCGCCTCGCGCTTCGGATGGCGCCTGTACCGAATCTTCTTCAAGACCTACGCCGAGAAGGTCTGGGGCATGCCCACGACCGCGATGCCGGCCGACTGGGCCGCGCAACGGA
>JALHSW010000265.1 GCA_022865365.1 Acidimicrobiia bacterium
AAGGGCAAGCTCCAGGTGTGGATGCACGACGGCGACTACCACGAGGTGCCGCTGAAGGAGTGCCACGCCTGGACCCGTGAGGGCTGCAAGATGTGCCCCGACTTCGCCGCCGAGCACGCCGACATCTCGACCGGCGGGATCGGTGCGTTCAACGACTGGACGCTCACGATCGTCCGCACCGAGATCGGTCGGGAGCTGATGGCCGACATGCAGCGCGACGGGTGGATCGAGGTTCGCCCGGGCGACGACGATCCCGGAGCGATCGATCTGCTGCACAAGCTCTCGGCGAAGAGTCGTAAGCGCTGGCCCGAGTTCGCGGTCGCAGCCCCTCGGATGATCGGTAGCTAGATCTCCATCCCGATCAGGTAGTCGATGTCGTCGTCGGCGTAGGCGCGAGATCGGGGTCGATGTCGGAGGGGTTCGCGAACGTGAAGATCGTCAGCGGATCGAATTTCGGCGTCGAGAAGATGCTGTCGAGCGTGGCGCGCGCGTAGACGAGGCGCATGATGCGTTGGGGATCGCCGGTTTCCGGGTCGGGCAACGTCGCGCGCAGCACCACTGGATCGAAGTCGGTCGACAGCTTTGCGCTCTGGATGGTTTGGAGCAGCGTGAACGCCTCGAGACGCGACTGGACCCGTTGCTCCTCCACGGTGAGCGTGGGATCGAGCTTCCAGGTGACGCGAACCTTCTCGCCGGAATCGTCAGAGACGAACTGGGTCGCGACGCGCTTGGGCGTTCCCGGGGTCGGCGGCACGCCTCCATTGAGCGCCAGCTCGAGCGCGTCATCGAGCTCTGCCTCACCCTCGGGTCGGGTCGTCGGGGTCGTGGTGCTGCTCGACGACGTGCTCGACGTGGAGCCCGGTGACGTCGCCGGTGACGTGGGAGGGGTCGCCGGCGCAGCGGTCGCCGGCGCAGCGGTCGGCGGTGTGGTGGGCGGGATGACGATGACGGTTGGCGGATTCGTCGGCCGAGCCGTGGGGGGTGCTGTCAGCGGCGTCAGGGTCGTGCTGGTCGTCGAGGAGCTCGAGCTCGTCGTCGAGGAGCTGCTCGTCGACGTGCGGTCGGGCACCTGGACGCTGGTCGTCTCGTTGCCGCTGTCGCCACTCGAGACGGCAATCGCGATCCCGACGAGCACCAGCACGCCGGCAACCGCCGCACCACCGATCGTGAGGGCACGCTTGAGCTCGGGATCCATGGGTTGCGCCACGACCATGACGGTACCGATCCGGTGGCCCGAATGGGTGTCACCTCGGGCAAGAGCACGAGAAGGCAGGCTGGGGGGCATGCCCCGCCGCCACTTCCGCTCACCCCGAGTGGGCCGCTACCTGCCTCCGCTCGGCAATGAGTTCGTGTCGGTCGAGGCGCTCTCGGGCCTCGTCCTCCTCGGCGCGGCCGTGTGCGCGCTCGTATGGGCGAACGTCGACGCGAGCTCGTACACCGAAGTGTGGGGCGACGAGCTCACGATCGGCATCGGTGATGCCTCGATCTCCCTCTCGCTCTCGCACTGGATCAACGACGCGCTCATGACGCTCTTCTTCTTCGTCGTCGGACTCGAGATCAAGCGCGAGCTCGTCGAAGGCGAGCTGCGCGACCGCCGGAACGCGGTGCTCCCCGTGCTCGCCGCGCTCGGCGGGATGGTGCTGCCTGCACTTCTCTTCCTGTCGCTCAACGCCGGCGGCGCGGGCGCCGACGGTTGGGGGATCCCGATGGCGACCGACATCGCCT
>JALHSW010000266.1 GCA_022865365.1 Acidimicrobiia bacterium
CACCGTCCGTCGGCGACAAGACGTCGCCGACGACGAGCCCGGCGACCGTGGGAGTCCGGCCGTCGAGCACCGCGCTGGCGGCGATGGGCGGTCGCTTCGGACCGAGGCGAACGACGTCTTCGCGTGAGAACACGACACGGACGGTCCGCCTCAGCCGGTCCGCGAGCTCGCGCGCCGCGGCCGGCGCGACCGAGTCGGCCTTCCCGCCGAACGCGCCACCGTTCGCCAGCGGCGAGACCGGCTGACCGCCCGGTTCGCACCACGACGCGTCGGGCTCGAGGTACGCGGGCTCGACCCAGCTCGTGGCGAGACGAACGCCACCGTCGGGACAGGGTGGGAGGACAAGCGGCGGGAGGGCGGGCCGGGTCGTGCGTCGGCCCTGGATCTTCCGGGCCTCGGCGCGCGCGCCATGCAGTGATTCACCGACGACCCAAGCGATCCCCGCGGCTTGCACGGTGGCGGCGTCCGACCCGGGCGGTCGCGGGACCGCGACAAGTGCATCCCGGGGCGCAGTATCGTCGGCGAACCCGCCGGCACCGAGGGGGACGTCTGGTGCAACGCGTTGGGTGACCCCGCCCTCGAGCGCGGCGCGGCGTGCACCGGCGTCGCGCCGAGAGGGGCGGACGGCCGGTGGCGCCGACGCGAGCGAGATGGCCTCGTGCACGGTGCGCCACCCGGTGCAGCGGCAGAGGTGCGCTGCGAGCGCACGATCGATCTCGGCATCCGTAACCGCGGAACGCGCGAGCAGGGCCGCAGCACGCACGACGATCCCCGGGGTGCAGAAGCCGCACTGCGAGCCACCGGTCGCGAGGAACGCCTCCGCGAGCGCGTCGCGCTGCTTCGGGTCGAGGCCGTCGACGGTGGTCACGGACCGACCGGCAATTCGCTCCACCGGGGTGACACACGCGACTCGCGGGGAACCGTCGACGAGGACCGTGCAACAGCCGCACTGGCCCTGGGGCGCACAGCCGTCCTTGACCGACATGACCCCGAGGCGCTCGCGCAGGACCGAGAGCAGCGACTCCCCCGGTTCGACCGCCACGTCGATCGACGCGCCGTCACAGACGAAGCTGACCCGATCTGAGGCCGCCCGATAGAGATCTGCCTGATCCGAATCTGCCTGATCGAATTCAGGGGGCACGGGCGGGCAGGATAGGGGCATGACTCCCGAGCCCGTCACTCGCCGTGCGTTCCTCGCCGCCACCGGCGGCCTGGTCGTCGTCGCGGCGGGCGCCGGTCCTGCGGGCGCCGGCCGATCGGCGAAGAGCGCCGAGCTCAGCCCGGTCGTGTTGTCCAGCGACCTGTACGCGTCGCCCGACCCGCAACGCCTGGCGTTCGCGATCTACAAGGGGAGCAGGCCATCGTCATCAGGATCCGCGAAGCTCGCCCTCGCGCCTCCCGGTGCGAACGAGGGAACGGTGTACGCGACGACGCTCCAGAAGGCCGGGCTCCCGAAGGGGCGGGGCGTGTACGTCGCCGACGCGCTGCTTCCCACGGAGGGCGTCTGGAACGCCCTCGCGATCACCGGTGGGAAGCGGGTGCCGTTCGCGGTCCAGGTGAGCGCGCAACCGCAAGCGCCCGGAGTCGGAGCGCCGGCCCCCCGCGCCGCGTCGCCGACCAAGGCCGACACGCTCGGCGTGAAGCCGATCTGCACTCGCAAGCCTCCGTGCCCGTTGCACGCGGTGTCTCTCAGCGAGGTCATCGGCACCGGCCGCCCGGTCGCCGTGCTCTTCGCGACACCGGCGCTCTGCCAGTCGCAGTACTGCGGCCCGGTGCTCGACGAGCTGCTGAAGATCAAGGGCCCGTACGAGGACCGCGTGACCTTCGTGCACGTCGACATCTACCGCTCGAGCACCGGGGCCGAGCTGTCACCGACCGTCGAGGCCTGGGGGCTGGAGAGCGAGCCGTGGCTCTACACGGTCGACGGCGCGGGAACGATCGTCGGTCGAC
>JALHSW010000267.1 GCA_022865365.1 Acidimicrobiia bacterium
CCCGAGCGCCAGGCCGCGAACGGGTTCGCGTTCGCGTCGCCGGCCACGCCGACGATGCGCTCGGCTCCGGCGTAGTACGGCTCGAGCTCGTCGTAGTCGAGCGGCCAGTCGACGAGGTCGGCGCCGTCGATCGGTCCGAGCCCCGACGCAGCGCGGAAGTCGATCTCGCGAAAGCGGGGCAGCTTGCCGTCGGCGTGGAAGCCGCCACCACCGACGGTCGACGGGAGGTTGTTGACGTCGCCGGTGAAGATGCGATCGCCGTCGTCCTCGGAGTTGCGGTACGTGCGCGGCTCGATCATCGGGTCGGGCCCGAGGAAGTGGCGCGAGTTGAACTTCACCTCGTCGTTGCTCACGTGACCGAGCGGACCGAACGGCGCGTCCAAAGACAGAAGGTGGTTGCGACCCTTCTCGAGCATGACGACCGTCTTGCCGGCCGAAGTGAGCACGTCAGCCACCGTGGCGCCTGCAGGACCGGTCCCGACGATGATTGCGTCGGCGTCGCGCTCAGGCACGCCCGCTGACCTCCTCGTCGGTATAGCCCCGTGGTTGCACATCACCCGCGTACTGGATCGCGGCCCAGCCCCGGAGGTCGCGGTTGCCGCCGTACTCGGGCGCGCCGTAGCAGCCCTCGCACGCGTGCACGTACAGCAGCCGCGCGAAGTCGGGCTCCGCACGGACGCGCTCCTCGCGGTCCGCAGGGGAGAGGTCGAGGAAGTCAGTGCCGAGGGCGGCAACTCCGTCGCGGTACTGCTGCTGCCACCCGACGACGGGACCGTTGAACTCGCGTTCGGGGATGCCGTGTGAGCCCTCGATGCGCGTGCGCCAGGCGAGCTCCTCCTGGCGTCCGAGCGGGAGGAACTGCTCGAAGCTCGCCGTACCTCCGGCACGCCCCGAGAACGGCCCGCCCGCCCAGATGCGGGGTGGGTCGAACGTGAACGCGCCGAGGAGCGTGTCGATGTAGGCGGCGACCCCGAGTGCCGCGGCGCCGGGGTGCTCGTCGAGCGGCGGGATGAGCACGTCCGCCGCCGCGGCCACGAGCGCGTGCTCGTCGGTTGTGAGGAACCGCAGGCTCACACGCGCGTCGCTCCTGCCACGACCAGGGCCTCCACGAGCCGGTTCGCGTCATCGGCGTGCTCGGGCTGGAGCATGTAGGCGCTCCCGCCGCTCGACCCCGCGTGCTGGAAGGCGAGACGGAAGCGCCCCTTCTTGTCGGGCTCGCCCTGCGCGACCTCGAGGCGAGCGATCAGGTAGCGGCTGCTCGACGGCTCGTTGGCCGAGGTCACCGCGAAGATCTCCAGCACCCGACCGTCGACCACGGCCAGGTCGCTGAGCCCGATGTTGAACTCGTCGACATCACCCATGCTGTTCCTCCCACTCCTGCATCCGGCTACTGCTGCATTTCGGCCGCGGCGAGCCCTACCCGAGCTCGAGCGAGTAGTTCCCCTGATCGTCGAGGCGGGCTCGACCCGTCGGCGGCACGACGATGACCGTGAACGGTTCTTCGACCAGCGCGGGTCCGGCGATCTCGACCCCTGGCCCGAGCAGCGTCCCGTCGTAGACGGCCGTGTCGACGAATCCTTCGCCGAAGTAGGCCCGGCGCGTCCCGGTGCGCGCCGCGTCGGGCGCGGCGAGCTTGCCCAGGTCGGCGATGCGGGAAGGCTTGGGCGTCCGTCCTCGGGCGATCAGGCGCATGCCTCGCAAGAGTGGCTGTTGGCTGCGGAACGCGAACCCGCGCTCTGCCTCGTGCTGGTCGTGGAAGCGGCCCGCGAGATCGAGGAGCCCGGGCGCGTCGATCTCGGCCCCTTCGATCATCGGGACGCTCATGTCGAAGTTCTGTCCCGGGTAGCACATCTGAGCGTACAGACCGAGGTCGATCTCGGCATCGGCAAGCCCGATCGGTCCGAGCTCCTTGGCTGCTTCGTCGTGGAGTTCGGCGATGAGCGAATGCACACGCCCCAGATCGATCTGCGAGAGCGGGACCACGTAGGCGCGCAGGAGGTCGACGACGTAGTCGGCGACGAGCACGCCGAGCGCCGAGAATGCCGGCGCCGCCTTCGGGATCAGCACGTGATCGATCCCGAGCTCGGCCGCGACGGCCCACGCGTGCACCGGGCCGTTCCCGCCGTAGGCGATCATCGACAGCGTGCGTGGGTCGGCCCCGTGCGACGCGAGCACCCGGCGGGTCTCGTTGGCCATGTTGGCGTTCACGATGCGCTCGACACCCCACGCCGCGTCCACCACGTCGAGCTCGAGAGGATCGGCGATGTCGCGTTGGAGCGCGCCGCGCGCGGCCTCGACGTCGAGCTGCATGCGACCGCCGGCGAAGCTCTCTGTCGGCACGTAGCCGAGCAGGACGTCGGCGTCGGTGACCGTGGGGCGCGTACCGCCCTGGCGGTAACACACCGGACCCGGCGCCGAGCCCGCGCTCTCGGGGCCGACCAGCAGCGCGCCCTGGCGTACGCGGGCGATCGACCCGCCACCGGCGCCCACGCTCCGCACGTCCACCATGGGCATCCCGATGTAGTAGCGGTACCGCCAGTTCCAGTCGGTCTTGATCTCGGGACGCCCACCGCGTACGAGGCAGACGTCGAAGCTGGTGCCGCCCATGTCGACGGCTACGAAGTCGCGGACCCGGACGCTCGCCGCCGCCACCGACGCGCCCATCACGCCGCCGGTCGGACCGGACGCGAGGAGCGAGACGGCGCGCTTGGACACGTAGTCGGGCGGCATGACGCCACCGGTCGACTGCATGATCAGAACCGGCCCGCCGAAGCCGGCGCTGCGGAGCTTCTCCTGGAGCTGGGACACATACGCCGAGATGCGAGGTGCAACGTACGCATTCACCAGCGTCGTGGACACCCTCTCGAACTCGGGGCCGCGCGCCATCACTTCGTGCGAGAGCGACACGTGCGCGACGTCGGGGAACTCCTCGCGGATGATCTCGGCCGCCCGCCGCTCGTGATCGGGGTTCACGTAGGAGAACAGGAACATCACGGCGATGGATTGAACGCCGAGCTTCTTGAG
>JALHSW010000268.1 GCA_022865365.1 Acidimicrobiia bacterium
CCGGAGCTGCTGCGAGAGTGCCTCGCACTGGCCCTGCAGGCACCGAGCGGCGGCAACGACCAGGGCTGGCACTTCGTCGTGGTGACCGACCCGGAGCGGCGGGCTGCGGTCGCCGGGGCATTCCGCCGGGGGGCGATCGAGTACGCCCAACGGCCGAAGCCCCGGCGCGATCCGTCGCCCAGATCCGCGAGGCGATTCACCGATCAGGAGAAGGCGGCCCGCAAGCGGGTGATGGCCTCGGCCGGATATCTCTTCGAGCACCTGCACGAGGTTCCGGCGCTCGTGATCCCGTGCGTCGACGGCCGCTTCGACGACGCACCGCTCGTCGACCAGGCGACGGCGTTCGGGTCGATCCTGCCCGCAGTCTGGAGCTTCATGCTTGCCGCGCGCGCCCGCGGCCTCGGGACCTCGTGGACGACGGCGCACCTCACGGTGGAGGAAGAGGTCGCCGGCCTGCTCGGCATCCCGTTCGGCTCGGTCACCAAGGTCGCGCTCGTCCCGGTCGCCCACACGGTCGGCGCCGAGTTCAGGCCGGCACCGCGTCGTGCGCTCGACGACGTCGTGCACTGGGACCGCTGGTAGAACCCAGACCATTCCCTCAGGTCTCGTCGGTGGGGACGATCATCACGGCGCAGCGGGCGTCATGCGCGATCGCGTTCGGGACGCTGCCGAGGAACCGACCTTTCCCCGCCATCCCGCGGTTGCCGACGATGATGAGACCGGCGCCGGCGTCGTAGGCGAAGTCGAGGATCGCGTCGGCGGCGTGGCCCTGTATCAGGTGGGTCCGGAGTCGGACTCCGTGCCCCTCGAGCTCGGCCGACACTTGCTCGACGACGGCTCGGCCGGCCCGAACGACCTGTTCCCGAGTGCCCTGGATCGCGTGGATGACGTGGAGTGTGGCGTCACACGCGACGGCGAAGTCGGCCGCCCAGGCGACGGCTCGGCTCGCACGGTCGGAGCCGTCGGTCCCAACCACGATGGTCTGGTACATCACCGTCTCCGTTCCTCAGTGCCCGCGGGCGATCCACTCGTCGAGGTGCGGTGCCTCGTCGCCGATGGTGGTCGTGTCCCCGTGGCCGGTGTGGACCACGGTGTCGGGTGGGAGCACGAGGAGGCGGTCGCGGATCGACTCGATGATCGTGGGGAAGTCGGAGTTCGACCGCCCGGTCGCGCCGGGACCGCCCTTGAACAAGGTGTCGCCTCCGAACACGTGGCCGTCGGGGCCGACGAGGCAGACCCCGCCCGGGCTGTGCCCGGGGGTGTGCAGGACCCGCAGTCGGGTTCCCGCGACCTCGAGCTCGCTCCCCTCGCGAATCGCGTCGTCGGGCTTGCGGTCCGGGTAGACCACGTCCCAGAGCATCTCGTCGGCTGGGTGCAGCAACACGGGTGCACCGCCCGTCGCTCGCGACAGCGCGTCGGTCGCGTTGATGTGGTCGTTGTGCCCGTGGGTGCACACGATCGCGCGCACCGCGCGATCGCCGATCGCGGCAACGATCGGCCCGGCATCATGGGCCGCGTCGATCACGAGCACCTCGTGGTCATCGCCGAGGAGCCAGATGTTGTTCTCGACCTCGAAGTCCTCGCCGTCGATCGAGAAGATGCCCGACGTGGTGACGAGCTCGATGCGCGCGGTCACGAGCTGATCGTGACGACCGAGCGGAGGACCTCGCCGCGCTCCATCTTGTGGAATGCCTCCTCCACCTGGTCGAGCGCGATCGTCTCGGACACGAAGCGGTCGAGGTCGAAGCGGCCCTGGAGGTACAGGTCGATCAGGGCCGGGAAGTCGCGACTCGGCAGGCAGTCGCCGTACCACGACGGTCTCAGTGCACCACCGCGGCCGAAGAAGTCGATCATCGGGATGTCGGGGAGGGCCATGTCGGGTGTCGGCACGCCGACCTGCACGACGGTTCCGGCGAGGTCGCGTGCGTAGAACGCCTGCTGGAGCACCTCGGGTCGGCCGACGGCTTCGATGCACACATCGACGCCGTTTCCGTCGGTGAGTGCGCGGATCGCCTCGACGGCGTCTTCCTTCGACGCGTCGACGGTGTGGGTGGCCCCGAAGGCGCGTGCCCACTCGAGCTTCCTCGGATCGAGGTCGACGCCGATGATCGTGCTCGCTCCGACGAGCCGCGCTCCGGCGATGGCCGCGTTCCCGACGCCACCACACCCGAAGACGGCGACGGTGTCGTCGCGCTGGACGTTCCCCGTGTTCACCGCGGCGCCGAAGCCGGCCATCACTCCGCAGCCGAGCAGGCCGGCCGCCTCGGGCCTCGCGGCGGGATTCACCTTGGTGGCCTGTCCGGCGGCGACGAGCGTCTTCTCGGCGAACGCGCCGATGCCGAGGGCCGGGGAGAGCTCGGTCCCGTCGGTGAGCGTCATCTTCTGGGTCGCGTTGTGCGTCGAGAAGCAGTACCAGGGTCGGCCCCGTCGACACGCCCGGCACTCGCCGCAGACCGCGCGCCAGTTGAGGACGACGAAGTCGCCGGGGGCGACGCCGGTGACGTCGGCCCCGACCGCTTCGACGATGCCGGCCGCTTCGTGGCCGAGCAGGTAGGGGAAGTCGTCGCCGATCCCGCCCTCTCGGTAGTGCAGGTCGGTGTGGCAGACGCCGCACGCCTGGACGCCGACGAGCGCCTCGCCGGGGCCGGGATCCGGCACGATGATCCGCTCGACGCTGACGGGTGCGCCCTTCGAGCGGGCGATGACGCCGTTCACCTCGTGGGCCATGGCGCGCAATGTAGCGGGGCGACGCAGGCGCTCGCTCCCGTGGCTACCGTTGCCGGCGTGGCCGACGACGAGTTTCCGAGCGACGCCGAGGTCGACGAGGAGCTGATCGAGCCCGAGTTCATCGAATACGACGGCCGGATGTTCGCGGTCGCCGCGGTCGTGCCGCACCCCACGGCCATCCGGGTGATCATGGAGCTCGGTGCCGGCGACAAGGTCGAGCACCGCCGGCTCGCCGACCTCGTGGCCGACACCGGGGACCCGGTGTTCTGGGTGGTCACCTACGCCGAGGCCATTGCCGCGTACACCGAGGGCGCGCGCGGGCACGTGCAGTCGGCCGCGCCCCCCGACGCGTTCGACCCCGCTTCGAACGAGCCGATCGACCAGAGCATGGAGCCCGATTCGGCGCTCGGTGTCACGGCGCACCAGCTCGCAGTCGGGCTACGCGCGATGTCGGGCGCGCTCGCCGAGGGTGTGCTCGCGGCGGCGACCGACGCGGCGTGGACGGCCGACGCCGCCGCGCAGCGCTTCGTGCTGCTCACCCTCACCGACGCGCTGCTCGCGGCGGGGATCCTCGAGCAGCTCAGCGGCCAGCCCGCGATCCCACCGGATGTCCTCGCCGCCTGGGAGTCCGCCCGCTAGCGCGTCCTGGAGGCCCACGGGTCAGGCGGCGACCGGCTCCGTCGCCGGCTCCCGGTCTTCGGGGGAGGAGTCCTCGGGCTCGACGTCGACCGCGTCGGGCGCCGCGCGTCGGCGCACGAGGGAGGCCACGATCCCGGTGGTCAGCGCGGCCACCGCACCGATGGCGAGACCGGCGCGCGGCCCGATGGTCTGGGAGATCCATCCGACGAATGGCCCGCCGATCGGGGTGCTGCCGAGGAAGGCGATGCCCATGAGCGCCATGACCCTGCCGCGGAGCTCGGGCGCAGTCTCCTCGTTGCAGATCGCGGTGGCCATCGAGAGGAGCACCATCGAGCTGACGCCGACCAACGGGAGGACCGCGAGCTCGACGGCGAGCGTCGGAGCAACGGTGGCGGCGGTCATCGCGAGACCCAGCGCGATCGTCGCCCCGATCAGGATGCGCGTGCTCGCGCGCCCGAAGTGGGCCATCCAGAGCGCGCCGGCCAACGAGCCGATCCCGAGCATGGACATCATCGTGCCGAAGGTGGCCGCATCGCCCCCGAACACGACCCGGGCGAGGCTCGGCATCACGACCTGGTAGTTGAACGCGAGCAGGCTGACGATCGCCGTGACGACGAGCGCGAGCCGCACCGGGCCGTTCCCCCACGCGTAGCGCAGGCCGTCGCGCAGCTGGTGGGGTGCGCGCGGCACGACCAGCGACGGCCGCAGCTCGCTCGGCCGCATTGCCGCGAGGGCCCAGATGACTGCGCCGAACGACACGGCGTTGAGGAAGAAGCACCACTCCACCCCGAGGGTCGCGATCACGAGTCCGGCGATGGCCGGTCCGATGACGCGCGATGCGGTGAACACGGTGCTGTTGAGGCCGACCGCGTTTGCGACGTCGGCTTTGGGGACCATCTCGGGGACGAAGGCGCGTCGCGCCGGGTTGTCGAGTGCGGTGACGGCACCGAGGCCCAGCGCGAGCAGGTACACCATCCAGACCGCTGCGATGCCGAGCGCGGAGATCGCGCCCAACGCCAGCGCGAGTCCGCCTGCGGCCGCCGCGGTGAAGATGAGCACGCGTCGCTTGTCGAGTCGGTCGACGAGGACGCCGGCCCACGCCCCCGCGAGCAGCATCGGGGTGAACTGGATCGCGAGCGTGATCCCGACGGCGACTGCGCTGTGCGTGAGCTGGAGCACGAGCCACGACTGCGCGACGAGCTGGAGCCAAGTCCCCGTTCCCGAGACGACCTGGCCCGCGAAGTAGAGGCGGAAGTTCCGCGTTCGCAACGAGTGGAAGGTGCGCCGGGCGGCCCGCTCGACAGGGGTCACGGTCGCGGGTCCTCCTCGAGGAGTCGGTCGAGTACCGCGACGCCGCGGTCGAGGGTGCGCCGGTCCTCGGGGGAGAGCCGACGGAGGCGTCGCTCGAGCTCGGCCGTCTTGCGGGAGCGGTTCCGGGCCAGGAGCTTGCGGCCGGCCGGGGTGATCGTGACCCGCACGATCCGGCGATCGGACTCGTCGACCTCCCGGGCGAGCAGTCCGTCGGCTACGAGGCGGGTCACCGCCGCGGTCATGGTCGGTGGCTTGACCCGTTCGGCCTCGGCCAGGCTGCCGAGCGTGATCGGACCCCGGCGCTCGACGGTGGCGAGTGCGGAGACCTGGGTGGGCGACGCGCCGACGCCCGATTGCTGGCGCAGGCGCCGAGCGAGGCGGGTGACCGCGAGGCGCAGCCTGTCCGCCAGGTCGCTCTCGGTCGTCGTGGATGGTGTCATCATCAGTGGTCCCATTACTTTGTCTGACTAATTAGGGCCACTAAGTATCTCACCAGGGAGCGCGGGATGCAAACCGATTTCGGGTTCTGCGATGCTGACGACCGTGAGCGATCCGACGGCGGTCTTCGCGCCGTTCGGAGTCGCCAACCCCGATCACGACTGCACCCACGAGGCCGCGCTGCCCGCCCGCCCCCGGGGTGGGAACGGTTGCCTGACTGAAGCGGGTCTACCGCGCGTCCTGGGTGCGTCCTGGGCGCGTCTTAGGCGAACGCGTCCTGTCCGACCTTGCCGCCGAGCTCCGGGCACTCACCGGCGAAGATGCCCCAGCCGCACTCCCAGCCCGGCACCACCCAGTCGTGCACCATGTACACGTCCTTGAGTCCCGACTTGTGGCCGCCGAGGCTCTCGCACTTCTCCTTGGTCATGCTCTCGGGTCCGATGACGATGCCCTTGATGCACAGGCCGCCGTTGGCGCTGTGGGTGTGCCAGGAGTCGTTCGGCCCGGCGAAGCCCTCCGGTGCACCGCCCGGGTTGTACACGAGGTAGCTGAGACCGATGATCTTCGCGTCGGGCGTGGTCCCGTCGAAGAGCAGCTCCGAAGGGTGCGCCGGGTCGAACTCGCCGATGAACCGGGGGTTGGTGTAGTGCGCGCCGATGCACGGGAGATAGGTGGTCGACTGGCGGTATCCGTTCGCGGTCGCTTCGGCGACGGTGGGGAACTCGGTCACGAGGGTCCGGGCCTGCTCCTGCTGCTGCGCAAGGAGCACACGCTCGTCCTCGGTCAGTGGGATCTGGGTGGCGGAGCCACGGTGCCCGTGGCCACCTTCGGAGTTGCCCCCGGTCGGCACCGGAACGGCTTGCTCGCACGGCGTGTCGCCGGTCGCTGCCCCGGTGCCGTGGACGTGCCCGTCGGAAGCGACTGCGGCCGCCGAGGCCGTGGCCGCAGTCCCGCGATCGGGCCCGGGATCGCTGAAGAGCACGACCGCGGCGCCGAGCACGAAGCCCAGGATCACCAACGCTGCATACAGAGCCTTCATGAGTTCTCCCGAGTGCCCAACCGCACGTCAATCTCGTTCCACGATAACTCTCGCCCGGCGAGACTACCTCCCCGTCGCGTCGGAGCGCTACGCGGCCGTACACTCGGGCCGTGCGCTTTGGTCTTGATCTCGCGCAGCAGCGCATGCGGTTCGACGAGCTGGTCGGGCGGGCGCGCTTCGCCGACGAGGCCGGCTTCGACGGCATCTGGGGCTTCGATCACTTCCAGCCCATGTACGGCGAGGGTCCGGGCGAGTGCTTCGAGGGGAACACGACGCTTGCCGCGCTGAGCGGGCACACCTCACGGGCGCGTCTTGGTCTGCTCGTGACCGGGATGACGTATCGACACCCGGCGGTGTTCGCGGCCGAGGCGATCACGATCGACCATGCGTCGGGCGGGCGCTTCGAGCTCGCCTACGGCGCGGCGTGGTTCGACCACGAGCACCGGGCGCTCGGGATCCCGTTCCCGCCCACTGGCGATCGGATCGATGCGTTCGAGGAGGCCGTGCAGATCGTGCGCGGGCTGCTCACGACCGACGGCTTCACGTTCGAAGGCCGGCACTTCCAGGTGCAGGACGCGACGCTACGTCCGCGGCCGGTGCAGCAACCGCACCCGCCGCTCTGGATCGGTGCGTCGGGTGAACGACGCACGATGCCCATCGCCGCGAAGTACGCCGATGTGTGGCACTGCTACGGCCCGGTCGAGGTGCTCGAGCCGAAGTCGGAGCGCATCTCGGGGCACGCCGAAGCCGCGGGGCGCGATCCGGCGACGATCCTGCGGGCGTCGTCGCTCTCACTCGACGGCGACTGGGAGGAGGTCGCGCGCACGATCGACGGATGGCGCGACGCAGGCTTCGGGTACCTCGTCTGCGGCTGGCCCGGAGAGGGCCGGGGACGCGTCGAGGAGTTCGTCGAGCGCTTCCTTCGTTCCTAAGAGAGCGGGCGTTCCTAAGAGAGCGGCGACCAGCTGGTCGTGCGCAGGAGGCGGCTCTCCCAGTCGTCGCGCACCTCGAGCGCATCGTGCATCCACGTCCCGGGCGCCCGGTGCTCGGCGGGGATCTCGGTGTACAGCAACCCGAGCAGGCGCTTCGGCTCGGTGACGCGCTGCCACAGCACGACCTCCGCTCGGCGGCCGGTGCCGAAGGCGGTCTGCCACACGCTGAGCAGCTCCAGCATCGACCGTCCTCCGTGGCGCCCTTCGGCGAGGCTCGGCGCGTACTGGTCGTGGGCCTTCTGCAGGTAGTCGTCGAGCATGCCCTCGTGCGGCCACGCCGTGTCTTCCATGAAGAGGGTGAGCTCGTGGTCGGCGGGCTCGGTGGGCACCGCGTCGAGATCCTCGACGGGGGCGCTCGCCCACGGCACCGGGAGCATCACCTTGGCGTACACCCCGTGACGGAGCTGATCGGTGTCGCGCGCCCACGACCGCAGGTCGCCCTGCTGCACGCGGTCCGCGACACGACCCCACGCTGCTCCGTCGCGCGCTGCGGTCACGGTGACGACCGTGTACGCGCGCCCTGATCCGTGTGCCAGGTGCATGAAGTAGAGGAGGCGGGCATCGTCACCCTTGGCGAGCTCTCCCAACCAGGCTTCGCGGTATGCCGTCTCGAACGCGTCCTCGTGCGCGCCGCGCACCTGATGCACTTCGTGGATCAGGAGCACGTCACGCCCCTTCGTCGGTCGGTGCCGCGATCGTCGGTGCCGCGATCGTCGGGGAGGTGATCGTCGGGGAGGTGATCGCGGCGAGGATCTGATCGACGGCGTCGTCGGCGAGGGTCCGCAGCTCGTCGTCGGTCCGGTCCTGGATGGGATGGGGCACGAACACCCGCGCGGGGTCGGCGCCGAGCGCGCTCGCCTGCGCGTCGGCCGCCTCGATGAACTCGCTGGATGCCACGAACACGCTCGGCACGCCCAGTCCCTCCAGGTTGACGATGTCGTGCACACTGCACGACGTGCACGAGCCTCAGTCGGCGAGTGCTTCGATCACGACGTCGCACTGCTTGGCGATCTCGTGACGCAGGTCGATGGGTGCGACCTTGGTGAACGTGGGCTTGACGAACCGTTGGACCCGCAGGCCGCGTTCCTCGAGGCGGTGCTGCACCCGATCGAGGAACACGTCGCCACGCGCCTTGCTGATGTCGAGGAGGCCGACGGTCGTGCCCTCGAGTGACACCGGACGGGCGATGCGCTCGCGAGTCGTGGCCGCGAGCTCACCGGTCGGGTCGAGGAGCGTTCGGCTCATGACACCACCTCCACGTACTCGGGGATGCTGGACTCGGGGATGCCGGACTCAGGGATGCCGGACTCA
Organism: Acidimicrobiia bacterium; assembly: GCA_022865365.1. GTDB lineage: Bacteria > Actinomycetota > Acidimicrobiia > IMCC26256 > PALSA-555 > JALHSW01. The sequence continues at coordinate 8,458 of JALHSW010000268.1, forward strand.
GGGATGCCGGACTCAGGATCCATATTGTGCTCAGGTCGCGATCGGTCGGGTGACGGGGTCACTGCCGGTTGCGCCACTCAGCCATCCGCCGATGATGGCCGAGAACAGACCCGCGCCACCACCGACGTGGACGACGAGGAGGCCGCCGTCGCGGAACTTCGGGAGCGTGGTGTCGGCAAAGGCCTCCGGCATGCCCTCGGTGATCCCGTCGGCGCCTCGGACGAACTCGCGGCCCGCGACCTGGAGACGCTCGCCGAGCGCGTCGAGCAGGTGGGCGCGGTCCCACCCCGCTTCGGCGAAGACCCGGGAGTGCTCGGGAGACACCACCAGCATCGCATCGATGCCGACGACGATCTTCGGGTGGGCCACGGTGCGGAGACACGCGGCGAAGCTGGCGACCAAGGATTCGGGAGTGCGGGAGAGCTGGTCGACGATCACGCGCGGCCCTTCGCCCGTGAACAACGTGACCGTCGAGTCCTCGGCGTCGTAGCCGCGCGATACGTGCAGCGGCTCCCATGGTGAACCGGCTTCGTCCTCGGCGAAGCAGAACGTGTACTTCGCAGGACTGCCCTGGGTCGCCCGGTCGACGCCGCCGGGACGCCCGCCGCCGACGTTGCGGATCACGAGCTGGAGCGCACGGCCGATCGTGGCGTTGGCGCGGTTGCCCTGGCCGAGCGCGTTGCCGCGTGAGTTCATGCCGATGGCGCGCGCCACCGGACCGTTCACGACGACGACGGGTCCGACGGGCATCGTCGTGGCCAGCACGCCGTGGATGTTGAACTCGTCGGTGCAGGCCGCCTCGACCGCGGCGAGCACGACGGGGAGATACTCCGGTCGGCAGCCGGCGAGCACCGCGTTGATCGCAACCTTCTCGACCGTGCAGTCGACGAGATCGGGTGGCACGTTCGCGACGACCTCGGCCGGGTCACGGGTGGTGCCGGTGAGCATGCGTCCCACTCGCTCGGGGGTAGGTGGCACGAGCGGCAGGCCATCGCTCCAGCCGCGTTCGAACATCGCCTCGATGTCGTCTTCGCTCTCGCCGAGCTCGACCCGCCGCGACTGCAGCTGTGCACCCCCTGCGGCTGCCGTGCGTGCCGCCACGAGGTCGGGGTCCTGGGTGCGTGAGCCACACCCGGGGCGGTGCGGCGGGAGGCCTTCGCCGAGCCCCGTTCTCCCGGTGAACGCCTCCCACTGCTCGCGACTCCATCCGACGGTCCGTGCGACCTCGCGACCGTTCTCGATGCGCAGCAGCGTCGGGACCGTGTCGAGGTCGAGCGCGAACGACACCGTCAGGTCGGTGTCGTCGATGGCGTCGATGCCATCGGGGAACGTCGGGTCGTCCTGGGTGAAGACCGTGAGCGCCGTGGTGGGATCCGCCCCGAGCTCGGCGAGCACGGGGACGACGAGCGTGCACGTCGGGCAGTCGCGCTTGACGATCGCGACGAGCCCGTCGGGCAGGGTCATGACTCGAGGCCCCCGGCGATGTGCTCGATGATGTGGTCGATCGCCCGGGTGAGCGTCGCGACGTCATCGGGCTCGATTGCCGGGAACAGCGCGATGCGGAGCTGGTTACGCCCGAGCTTGCGGTACGACTCGGTGTCGACGATGCCGTTTGCCCGCAGCACGCTCGCGAGCTCGTTGGCGTCGACGCCCTCGAAGTCGATCGTCGCGCTCACGTGGCTGCGCTCCGACGGCTTCGCGACGAACGGCGTGGCGTACTCGCTCGCCTCGGCCCAGCCGTACAGGATCTCGGCCGAGCGATCGCACCGAGACGCCGCCCATTCCAACCCGCCCTGCTCGTTCATCCACTCGACGGTGTCGGTGAGCAGGAAGAGCGTGGCGAGCGATGGCGTGTTGTACGTCTGGTCGAGGCGGCTGTTCTCGAGCGCGATGGCGAGATCGAGCGACGGGGGGCACCAACGTCCCGACGCCGTGATGCGCTCGATCCGCTCGATGCCGGCCGGTGAGCAGCAGGCGAGCCAGAGACCCCCTTCGGAGGCGAGCGCCTTCTGCGGTGCGAAGTAGTACACGTCGAACTGGGTGGGATCGATCCGCAGTCCGGCCGCGGCCGACGTGGCGTCGACGAGGACGAGACCGTCGGCACCGTCGGGGCGCGCGGTCCCGGGGCGGACGATGTCGGTCATCACGCCGGTCGACGTCTCGTTGTGGGTGAGTGCGTAGGTGTCGACCGACGCGTCGACGACCGGATCCGGGTGCGTGCCGGGCTCGGAGTCGATCACGATGGGATCGTCGAGGTGGGGCGCAGCCCGGGTGACTGCGGCGAACTTCGAGGAGAACTCACCGAAGGCGAGGTGCTCGCTGCGTCGCTCGATCAGGCCGAACGCTGCCGCGTCCCAGAAGCTGGTTGTCCCACCGTTGCCGAGGAGCACCTCGTAGCCGTCGGGGAGCGCGAACAGCGTGGAGAGGCCCTCCCGGGCGCGGCGCACGACGTCGCGGACGCCTTCGCGCCGGTGGCTGGTGCCGAGGTACCCGCCGGCGGCGTCGGCGAGGCGTGCGACCGCCTCGGGTCGGACCTTCGACGGGCCCGAGCCGAAACGCCCGTCGCCCGGACGCAGCTCGGGCGGGAGGACAGTCGCGGTCCGGTTCTCGGCTCCCATCAGGGGCGAGCCTACCGGGGGGTCTTCAGACG
>JALHSW010000269.1 GCA_022865365.1 Acidimicrobiia bacterium
AGACGCTCACGGGCGTGTTCTTCGGGGCCGAGATCATCACTGAGCGGGTGCAGGCGATGATTGCCCGGCACCTCGACGATGTCGCGGCGGGGCGTCTCCAGGTCGTCATCGACCGCACGTTCCCACTCGCCGAGGCGGCCGATGCCCACGTGTACCTCGAGAGCCGCCAGGCTTTCGGCCGCGTCGTCCTCATTCCGTAGCGACACTCGAAGTGCAGGCATGAGCGACATCGACGGCGTGAGCGACCCGGCTGGAGCGGCCGAGCCCGAGACCGAGCCCGAGGGTGGGCGCCATGCGACGAACCTCGAACTCTTCCTCGACCTGGTCTTCGTGTTCGCGGTCACCCAGATCGCCGGGTTCCTCGCGGCCGATCTGAGCCTCGCCGGGTTCGCCCGGGGGCTGCTCCTGGCCTGGCTGGTCTGGTGGTTGTGGTCGCAGTTCACCTGGCTCGGCACCGCCATCAACCTCGGCGGTCGTTCCGCGGCGCAGCTGCTCGTCCTGCTCGCGGTGCCGCCGACGCTCCTCATGGCCGTCGCGCTGCCCGAGGCCTACGGCTCGTCCGGCGTCGAGTTCGGTGGCGCATATTTGGTCGTGAATCTCTGGGCGCTCGCGATCCAGGGGCGCGGGCTCTGGGGCGAGGCGGCGACGCGATCGTCATGGCTGCGCTACGCGCCACTCGCCGCGCTGGCACCGTGCGTGCTGTTCGCGGGGTCGTTCCTCGACGAGGGACCCAGAACCGCGGTGTGGTGTGCCGTCGCCGTGTTCACCGTCGCCAGCGCGCTCCTCGGCAGTCGACGCGGCGAGTGGAGGATCGATCCGGTTCACTTCGCCGAGCGACACGCGCTGTTCGTCATCATCTCCCTCGGGGAGGTTCTCGTGGCCGTCGGGACGGCCACCGCCGGTGTTCCTCTCACGACGGAGGTCGGTGCCGCCCTGCTCGCGGCTGTCGCCGTTGCCTGCGTCTTCTGGTGGGCGTACTTCGCCTTCGTGCCCGTGGTGGTGGAGCGAACCCTGCGGAGTGCCCGGCCGCTCGATCGAGCCCGCGTTGCGCGTGACCTGTTCACGTTCGGCCACTTCCCGATCATCTTTGGCGTCGTGCTCTATGCCGTGACCGCCAAGCACGTCGTCGCCCACCCGGTGGCCGCCCTTGGTGAGGGAGATCTCGCGGCCCTCGCCACGTCCGTCGCGTTCTTCCTGGGAGGGCTGCTCGGTCTCCAATGGCAGGTGGTGCGTCGGCTCGCGCCGGAGCGGCTCGTCGTGATCGCCGGCGTGGCGGTGCTGTGCGCGACCGTCGGTCCCGAGATCTCCGGCACAGTGATGGTCGCCGGGGTCGCGCTCGTGCTGGGGGTCATGCAGGTGATCACGCTGCGCCGGTTCGACCGATCGGCGGTCGGATCGCCAGCGGTTGCGGACGACGAAGGTTCGTGATCAGTCGGCCGGCGCGGGCTGCTGCTGGGTCGCGCAGTGGATGCCGCCACCGCCGGCCGCGACCGCGTCGATGTCGAGCTGCACGACTCGGCGGCCGGGGAACAGCTCGGCGAGCGTGTCGCGCGCGCGATCGTCGGCCATCGGGTCGCCGAAGGACGGCGCGATGACGGCACCGTTGCACACGTAGTAGTTGAGGTAGGTCGCGAGGAAGTCGGCGCCATTCCGGCGGACCCGCTCGGGCTGCACGAGGTCGACGATGGTGTAGGGCTCGCCGTCGCGTGTGTGCGCCGCACCCAACCGGTCCCGGGTCTTCGCCGCGGTCCTCGACCAGACGTCGTCGGGGGCATCGATGAACGGGCGATCGAGGACGATCGTCGCCGGGTCGGCGAAGCGGGCCTGGCTGTCGATGTGGTCGTCGGTGATGTCCTTGCCGGCGAGTCCGTCGACCCAGAGGAACCGCTCCGCGCCGAGGAGGTCGAGCAGCGCCGCCTCGATGTCGGCGCGGCTGCGGCCAGGATTGCGATTCTCGTTGACCCAGCTCGATTTGGCGGCCAACACGGTGCCGTCGCCGTCGATCTCCAGGCCACCGCCCTCGCCGACGACTCCCGAGTCGACGACCTCGATCCCGAGCATCTCGGCCACGACGCCGGCAAGCCGGCGGTCGCCGCCGTGGCGCTGCTTGTCGCCCCAGCCGTTGAAGCGCACCCGTCCCGCGGCGAGTGATCTCGGCGCGGCCGGGTTCTTGGCCACGAGGAAGCAGGGGAGGGTGTCACGAGCCCACAGGTCGTCGACGGGCGCCTCGAGCACCTCGACGTCGGCGCCGACCCGATCGCGCGCGGCCCGGAGCTGCTGGGGCCGCGCCAGGACCGACACCGGCTCGAACGCCGCGATCGAGAGCGCGATCGACGCGATCGTGGCCTGCACGTCGGGGAGCGCCCGGCCCCAGATGTCGTGGCCCGACGGCCAGCACATCCACGTGCGTTCGTGCCGAGTCTCCTCGGCCGGCATTCGCCAGCGTCCCTGGTTCGGGGCGGGAAGGTTCGGGGCGAGGTCGGGGAGCGCGAAGGCTTCGGCTCGCCCGTTGCCGTGCGCGACAAGAGCGGCCAATGCGGTCGCGGCCGGCAGCCCCACGAGGAACCGCCGTCGGGACACACCGGAGCTCGGACGGGCGTTCACGCGCTCAGGATGGCACGAGGGAGGCCGCCCGACCGGTCGGGCGCCGGATCAGCCCTTCGACAGCTCGGCGAGGCGCGTGACCGTCTTCCAGTTCCTCGTGGTCGTGGCCCCGGCCGCGGGACCCAGCCGGGATTCGAAGAAGGCGTTCGTGAGCTTCGTCCGGCCGTATCCGTTCGGACACTGGAGGTAGATCTCGCGTCCCCGATGGGCGAATCGGTCGGGGGAGAAGCGCTCGGGCGCGAGGTCACCCAGCGCGCCGGACGCCGTCCGACCGACCGCGAACACGACGTGCAACGTGGTGGGATCGGCTCCGTCGGCCAGGAACGGGTTCGTGGTGAAGATCTTCTGGAGGTCGGCGCCGGTGCGGACGGCGACGGGCACGTCGAGCCCCAGGTCGTTGGTGATGCGCCGTCGGATTGTCCCGGGGAGCGAGGCCGGAGCGCCCGTTGCCTCGAAGACCACATTTCCGCTCTGGAGGTAGGTCTCGATGCGCCGGTGGCCGAGGTCCTCGAAGATCGCGCGGAGGTCGGCCATGGCGACCCCGTTCCGCCCGCCGACGTTGATGCCCCTGAGGAGTGCGACGGCGCGGCCCATCGATCCGGCGAACCGTGCTTCAGCCGGCCGGGTGGCGATCGGTCGCATACGTCGGGCTGTGCGCGGTGAAACCACCGTCGACGCGCAGGATCTCGCCGGTGACGAACGCCGCGTCGTCGGAGGCGAGGAACGCCACCGCGGCGGCGATCTCCTCGGGGTAGCCGAGCCGGCCGATGAGATGACTCGTCGTGATCCCGCGCAGCCGGTCGCTCATCGGGCCGCCGAGCGCGTCCTGGACGTCGTGCGCGACGACGACGCCGGGTGCCACTGCGTTGCAGCGGATGCCCCGCTCGCCGTACGCGGTCGCGACGGAGCGCGTCAGGGACACGATGCCCGCCTTGGATATCCCGTAGGCGGCGAGCGAGTCGCTGCCGTAGAACGCTGCCGCCGATGCCGTGTTCACGATCGAACCGCCGCCTCGGTCGAGCATCGCGGGGATCGCGAAGCGGCACCCGAGCATCGGTCCGGTGAGGTTGACCGCGAGCACTCGGTCCCAGGTGACGAGATCCATCGTCACGATGTCCTGATCCACCCGGTTGAGGTCGATCACCGCGGCGTTGTTGTGAAGGATGTCGAGCCCACCGAACGCGCCGACGGTCTCGGCAAGCATGGCCTCGACGTCGGTCGAGTCGGCGACGTCGGTCCGCTGCGCACGGGCGGTTCCGCCCGCGGCGCGGATCGACTCGGCGACCTTCAGTGCGGCGTCCTCGCTGATGTCGGCGATGGTCACCGCGGCGCCTTCGGACGCGAGCAGGCGCGCCGTCGCGGCGCCGATCCCGGATCCGCCGCCGGTCACGATCGCGATCTTGTCGGTGAATCGGGGCACAGGTCGCCTATCCGTCGAGGAAGCTGACGATCTCGGGCAGCGCCTTCGGGTCCTGGCCGATGAACGCGTGACCACCCTCGTAGATTCGCAGTTCGCTGCCCGGGACGCGTGCCGCGATCCCCTCGGAGTTTGCGATCGGGGCGATGCCGTCGTACCGACCGGCGGCGATGAGGGTCGGCGCGGTGATCCCCGCGAGGCGATCGCAGACGTCGTGGTGTCGGCGGGCGCCGAGCTGCTCACGCTCGCCGCGACGCTCTTCGTCGGTCTTCGGCGCGAGGCCACGAGCAGCCATCATCTCGGCGAGTCCCCTCGCGGCAGGATCGCGGTCGAGATGCTCCGGGGTGAACCGATCGTCGAGGAGCCGCAGGCCGACAGTTTGACGATCTTCGAGAGGGAGCGATTCGAGCTCGTGCAGTGGGTACGAGGATCCTCCGACACCCCCGGGCGAGGTGCAGAGCAGCGCGAGGCGTTCCACGCGCTCGGGCCAGGTGACCGCGAGCTCCTGGGCGACCATCCCCCCGAAGCTGATGCCCACCACGCGCACCCGGTCCCAACCGAGGTGGTCGAGCAGGCCTGCGGCATCGTTCGCGTAGTCGGCCATGGTGTACGGACCGGGCGGGATCGACGTCCGGCCGAGTCCGCGTTGATCATGGGCCGCGACATCGAAGTGCGCCGCGAACGGTTGGATGAGGAGACCGCTCGTGGCGAGCGTCGACCCCGAGCCGTTCAGGAACAGGAGCGGGGGACGTCCCCCAGATGGACGTCCCCCGGATGGACGTTCGCCCGTGCGTTCGAAGTAGAGCTCGATCCCGTTGGCCTTCGTCGTCGCCATGTGCGTTGCTAGCACGAGCGAGTGACCGACTTGGGTGTTTCGAGCAGCCTGGAAGCGCGAAACAGAACGAATGCCCCATCGGGGCCGCGAATGCGCTACACTCCCGAATCCACCTCAAGGTCGGCGTGAATGCGCCGAAATCATCTCCGAACGGCTTCCCCCGAGCCGGTCCGGAGGCGGGCCAGCGCCCGCCTCGATGACGGTACCCAGCGTAGATCGTTGAGCGCCGCCGAATTCCAACGAAGAGAGCACCCATGAGCAGTCCGAGAGCCAAGTCCTCAGCGACCACCCGGACGCGCCGTCCCAGCCGGAGCAAGACGAAGACCGCCGGGTGCGTCATGCCGGCCTGCGGCGCCGCACGCGTCCGCGGCAAGGTCTACTGCGCCATCCACGCCCCCGTCGCCCGCGAGCGCATCCGCATCGCAGCCGGCGAGTCGGCCTGGGCCTGAGTCGCCTGACCTGCGCCGCCTGAGTCTGGGCCTGACCTAGGCGAGGTCGCCCGAGTCCAGCAGCTCCACCGGGTCGCGCAGGTCGACCATTCCGAGGTAGCCACCCTCGAGGTGGATCGCGTCGTGTACGGCGTATCCGAGTACGTCCTGACACTCCCGGGGCAGCGTTGCCGCGACCGTCGGTGGGACCGCGAGGTAGTTGTTCTCCTCGGTGCGGAGCCAGCCGAGGGTGTAGCTGAGGTGCACGCCTCGTCGCCACACCCCAGCGCTGGTGTTCGCGCCGCCGCCGTGGATCGTCGAACCGAGATAGATCACCGCTGAGCCCGCCGGCATCTCGGCCTCGGCGAGCTCGTCGGCCTCTGGCATTCGCACCCGGTCCCACTGGTGGCTGCCGGGCGCGACGCGAGTGGCTCCGATGTCGGCGGTGAAGTCGACGAGCGCGACGATCGAAGCGAGCTGGAGCTCGGGGTGGGGCTCGGGCACGAGGTTCCACACCAGCTCGTCGCGGTGAAGGTACTGATCGTCTGCGCCCGGACCGCGGGCAAGCAGGTGCGCCAGGTTCAGCTGCCAGCGCGCGCACGACGGTCCGAGGATCGCATCGCAGGCACCCGAGAGCACGGGGTGCACCATGATCTCGGTGGCGAAGGTGCGCGACTTCCCGGCGAGACCCGAGACGTGCTTGGTGCACGAGCCGAAGAAGCCGTCGAGCGCGGGATTCAGATGACGCATCCCGGGATCGGCTGCCGCGAAGTAGGGCTCGACCTCTTGGTTGACTGCGTCCACGACCGGGGAAGGGATCAGGCCCTCGATGATGACGACACCGTCGGTCTGGAGGGCCTCGACGACTGCCGCGACGGTCTCCTCGGTGCTCAGCCCGGATCCCAGCCGCGACACGGTTGCTCCCATCGACGCATCCTCGCGCACCGACGGGTGGTCCGTCCTCGGGTGCGGGATCAGTCGTCCTTGAGTGCCACGGCGTTCGGCGTGACGTTCATCTTCGGCTCGTACCCAGCGACCCGGAGCGTGCGACCCTCCGCGGCGAACTTGGTGTGGAGCTCGTCTCGGCACGTGGTGCACAGACCGTAGAAGCGCATCGGTGCTCGCGCTCGACAACGGATGCAGTCCATCTCGATCGGTGTCAGATCGAGCTCGTCGGTCACTGCATCCTCCTGCCCGTTGGCTGGCTGCACCTTGCCCGGCCCGTCCCGGGCCGAGAGCATGCCCCGGGGTGCGTCTCGGGTGGTGGACCCGCTACGAGGCCGCGACCGCACCCGAGGAGATCGGCAGCACGATCGAGAACTCGTTCCCCTCGGGATCGGCCATCAGGTGGTATGTGAACTCCGACTCATCGACCACGTCGACGAGCCGGCCACCGAGTGTCTCGATCCGCTGGGTTGCATCGTCGAGGTTCGCGACCTCGACGTCGAGTCGAAGGCGCGTCACCGAATCGGTGCCGGCTACCTCGCGAGGCTGGAACCCCAGGTACGCGCCGCCGCGCGCAGGCGTGAGCATGATCCAGTCGTCGAATTGCTCGGCAACGCCGACGCCGAGCACCGAGCCCCAGAACGCGGCGAGGAGCTCGAGGTCGTCGGCGTCGACCACCACGCCACGGATCCAGCCCACCCCTTCGCTTCCTCGCTGCGGCGCCATGCGGGGAACCTAGCGCCCGCGAGGTTCGGCCGATCCGGTCAGGCCGGAACGACCTCGACGGGGATGCCGTTGACCGCGGCGTTCCCCGAGATCGCGTCGACGAACCGTCGGGGTGCCAGGAGGTTGTTGTTGACACCGGCGTGCTCGCGAGCGGTCGCCATGCGAGTGCCGGCCCTGCCGTGTCCCCACCCGTGCGCCGGCCCGCTCGGCATCCTCGGGATGGATGAGCAGCGTGCACCGGTCCTTTCCTTTCACCAGGACCTTCACGTTGTGCGTCCAGGAGTTGTTGGAGCGCAGATGTTGGCGACTCGTGAGGAGGAGCCCGTCGCCGCGGCCTGTCCACCCGCGCCTGCAGCCGGTGGTGCCCGGTCGCCTGGTCTCAGGAGCGTCCCGGTTCGATGGGCTGCCGGGCTTGACAGCGAACGTATGTTCGTGTAGGGTGTGGTTGTTGGCCGGGGTCGTGGAAGCCCCTCTCTCCTCCCTTCCGCCGTTCGTGTCGCTTGCTGCCGCTCAGCGCGGGGTGAGCCCGTCCGACGGGAGTTGCGCGTGTCCACGACGAGCTCGCCTCGAGCGTCGCAGCACAGGGACGGCATCAGCAGTGGTGTGGGCTTCGGTGCTCTGCGCGACGCGGTGGGGGTGGTGCGTGGTTTCGTGCGTGATCTGGACCCGGGGCGTGTCGG
>JALHSW010000270.1 GCA_022865365.1 Acidimicrobiia bacterium
CGGGCGGAGCGGGTCGAGCGGGGTCCGGCAGATGCCGGCCGAGGCGGAACCGGAGGCACGGGTTCTCAGCGTACCGGCGTGCGTGCTTGGCCTCACCGTCGGGGTCGGGCCGGGAGGTCGGCTCCGCGTACGATCCACGTTCGTGCGTCTGCCCCGCCTGAGCCCGATCGCGTACCAGCGGATCGCGTTGATCGCCACGGTGCTGCTGGCCGTCATCATCGTCACCGGTGGCGCGGTCAGGCTGAGCGGCTCGGGGCTCGGGTGCTCCGACTGGCCGAACTGCGAGCCGGGGCGCCTCACGCCCCGTGGCGCAAGTGACGTGCACGCCATGATCGAGTTCCTGAACCGCATGTTCACCGGCCTCGTCTCGATCGCGGTGATCGTCTGCGTCTTGGGGTCGCTGGTTCGCGTGCCTCGCCGACGCGATCTCGTGTGGCTCTCCCTCGGCCTCGTCGCCGGCGTCTTCGCGCAGGCCGTGCTCGGGGGGCTGACGGTGCTGTTCGAGCTGCAGCCACCGTTGGTGATGGCGCACTTCCTGCTGTCGCTGGTCCTGCTCACGAATGCACTTGTGCTGTACCGCCGCGCGAGCGAGCCACCCGGTCGGGGTCGCTCCCTGGTCGAGCACCGGGTGCGGGTCCTCGATCGCGCCCTGCTCTTGGTCGCGGCCGTGGTCGTGACGACCGGCACCGTGGTCACGGCCACGGGACCCCATGGCGGTGACCGAAAGGCGAAGCGATTCGCGTTCGACCTCCCGGTCGTCGCCCGGATCCACGGGACGAGCGTGATCATCTTCCTGTGTCTCGCGCTGGTGACGTTCTGGGCCTTGCGCCGCACCCGAGCGCCCGCGGGCGTGCAAGGTCGGCTCGGTGTCCTGCTCGCGGTGCTGGTGGCCCAGGCGATCATCGGGTACGTGCAGTACCTCAACAACATCCCCGAGGTGCTCGTCGGGTTCCATCTCGCTGGGGCCACGGCAGTCTGGGCCGCTGTGGTCTGGTACTCGCTCGGGTTGACGGTCCGGGACGGCCCCGCTGAAGCGCCTGCTCCGGAAGGGCGCGAGCCCGTGCTCGCACCAGCGTGAGCGGCGGTACGACCGGAGCTTCCTGATGCCGGTGTCCCCGGCCGGTCTCGCGTGGGGGCTCGCGCTCGAGGACTTCTGCCACCACGCCCTCGGTCCGGATGGCGACTGAGCCCGCCATGGCCGAGCCGATCCTGCGCGTCGCCACCTTCAACATCCGCCATGGCGCCGACGACGCCGACCGCGTGCGGCTCCGCGCCCTCGCCTGGACCTGCGCAGGGTTCGATGCCGACCTCCTGGGCCTCCAGGAGGTCGTCCGCGGCCGGCGTGCCTCCCTCTACCTCGACCAGGGCGCTGTCGTCGCCCGCCGGTCGCGGGCGCGACAGGTGAGCGGGCCCGCAGTGCAGCGCAGGTGGTTACGCCGCTACGGCAACTCGCTCGTCGTGCGCGGCCGCGTGACCGAGCGCGCCGTGATCGATCTCCCGCGATCGCCGGAGCGGGAGCCCCGCACGGCGATCGTCGCCCGCGTCGCCGTGCGCGGCCTGGAGGTCTCGGTCGCCGTGACGCACCTGCAGCACTGGCCCAAGCGGCACCGGCACCTGGCGCACGACGCGCCCGTGCAGCTGCGTGCAGTTCTCGACGCGCTCGTCGCGCTGCCCGCTCCCCGCGTGCTCCTCGGCGACTTGAACCTGGCCCCGCCCGAGGTCGCGCCGATCCTCGCGGAAGCCGGGTTCGTGCTCGCCGAGCACGGACCGACCTATCCCGCCGACGTGCCCCGGCTCCGGCTCGACCACGTCGCCGTCGACGGCTTCGTGGTGCGGCGCGCGTGGGTGGCCGAGCGGGCTCCGGTCAGCGATCACCGTGCGGTGGTCGCCGAGCTCGCCGTCACCCCGTCGGACCGGGCGCCCTCGGCCCGGCCCCCCTTCGCCCAGGAGCCATGATGGGCCGCGTGCAGCAGGGCTTCCAGACCCACCTCGTCGACGGGACCTACGAGCTCTTCCGCCACTACTACGCGGTGCCCGAGCACCTCGACGCCGACGGTGTCGACGTCGGGGCGGTCCGTGGGGTCGTGCGGTCCGTCCTCGACATGCTCACCGATGGGGCGACCCACGTCGGCGTCGCCACCGATCACGTCGTCGAGTCGTTCCGCAACGCCCTGTGGGACGGCTACAAGACGGGTGAGGGGATCGATCCCGTGCTCTTCGCGCAGTTCCCGCTCCTCGAGGACGCGCTCGCTGCGCTCGGGATCACCGGCTGGGCCGAGGTCGAGCTCGAGGCCGACGACGCGCTCGCATCCGCCGCCGCGGTCGCGCGCGACGACGAGCGAGTGAGCCGCGCGGTGATCTGCACCCCCGACAAGGACCTCGCCCAGTGCGTGCAGGATCCGCGCGTCGTCCAGCTCGATCGTCGCAAGGGGCAGTTCTCCGACGAGGCGGGCGTGCGGGCGAAGTTCGGGGTGGACCCCGAATCGATCCCCGACTGGCTCGCGCTCGTCGGTGACACGGCCGACGGCTTCCCCGGGCTACCCGGGTGGGGGGCAAAGTCGGCATCGGCGGTGCTCGCCCGGTACCGCCACCTCGAGGCGATCCCCGATCGGGCCACGGAGTGGGATGTCGACGTCAGGGGCGCGGCCCGCCTCGCGTCGACGTTGGCCGAGCAGCGCCAGGATGCGGAGCTGTTCCGACTTCTCGCGACTCTCCGGACCGACGGCGACGTCGGTACGGTCGACGACTGGCGCTGGAGCGGGCCAACGCCGGCGTTCACCGGCTGGGCGGAGCGGCTCGGCCAACCCGCGATGGTCGCCCGAGCCGAAGGGCTCGCGGCCGGACGTGTCTGACGGAACAGGAGCAGCTGCCATGAAGCCTGCCGCCAACGGCCTGGAGGGGCGCGTCGCGCTCGTGACCGGTGGCAACCGGGGAATCGGCGCGGCGATCGCGCTCGCGCTCGCCGCCGACGGTGCCGACGTCGCGGTCAACTACCGCCGTGACGAGGACAGCGCCCACGCGACGGCGAAGGCGATCGAGGCACTGGGGCGCCGGGTCGAGCTCTACCAGGCATCGGTCGACGACCTCGAGGCCGACGGGCGGATGATCGAGGCGATCGGGGGCGACTTCGGGGGGATCGACATCCTGGTGCACAGCGCCGGGATCGCGAGCCGGGGCCAGTCGGTCGTCGACACCGATCCCGAGGAGATCGAGCGTGTGTGGCGCGTGCATGCGCTCGCGGCCTTCGCGCTGAGCAAGCTGATCGTGCCGGGCATGCGCACGCGGCCACGGGGCGACATCGTCTACATCTCGAGTGCGGCGACGGTCATGTGGGGCCCGAACTCCGTGCCGTACAACATGGCCAAGGCCGCGCTCGAGGCGCTCGCGCACACGCTCGCGAAGGAAGAGCGCGAGCACGGCATCCACGTCAACGTCGTCGCGCCCGGTCTCGTCGACACCGAGATGGGCCGGCGGCTCGCCCGAGCGGCCATGGGCGCGGACGACATCCACGAGCTCGACCCGAACGCGCCGTTCGAGCATGTCTGCAGCCCAGAGGAGGTGGCCGACGTGGTCCGCTTCGTCGTGTCCGACGCGGCGCGCTACGTCACCGACCAGAAGATCGTGGTCGACGGCGGCACGTTCTGACCAAATCCTGAAAACGCCGGGCGGTACGCTGCCGCGGTGGCGTCGGTGACCGGCCAGCCCCCCAGCCAATCGGGGTGCGCCCAATCAGGGGGGCGACGGGCCGCGACACGCCAGCGCCGGGTTCGTCGCCGGCGGATCTTCGCGTTCGGCGCTGCGACGGTGTTGGTCGTCGCCGCCGTCGGGGCGGGGGCGTACGCGCTCACGCGGACCGACGGCGACAACAGCGCCGATGTCGCGTCAGCCGGGTCGACGACCTCGACGTCGCCCGCGACGACGACCACCACGAAGCCGCCGTACACCGGTTGGGTGGACCCTGCGTCTGCGTTCCAGCCGTACTACAAGGCGACGGTCCCCGGCCTGCTCACGTTCCGCGGCAACCCGACCCGCAACTACTACGGGCAGGGTCCGATGCCCGCCGCGCCCCACGTGGTGTGGAAGTACCCCGGCGAGCAGATGTGCCGCCTGTCCGAGGATCGGGGTGAGACCACCCGGTGGTGCGGGAACGGCTGGACGGGTCAGCCCGCGGTGTTCGAGCGCGAGGGGCGCACCTGGGTGGTGTTCGGGGCCTACGACGGTGCGGTGCACTTCGTCGATGCCGCGACCGGCCAGGACATCCTGGCGCCCTTCCCGACCGGCGACATCATCAAGGGCTCGGTCACGATCGACCCCGACGGCTTCCCGCTCGTGTACACCGGATCGCGCGACGGCTACTACCGAGTGCTCGCGATCGATCGTCCGCAGGCGACGGAGCTGTGGAAGCTCTCGGCGAAGGACGTCTCGCCGACCAAGTGGAACGACGACTGGGACGGCAGCGGTCTGGTTCTCGACGACTACCTCTTCGAGGGTGGGGAGAACAGCCAGTTCCACATCGTGAAGCTCAACCGTGGCAAGGGTACGGATGGCCTGGTCAGCGTCGCGCCTCAGCTCGTGTTCAACACACCGGGCTGGGACGACGAGCTGATCGCCAACGCCGGCCAGGAGGTGTCGATCGAGAATTCGGTCGCCATCTCGGGGAACACGGTGTACTTCGGCAACTCCGGTGGGCTCGTGCAGGGTTGGGACGTCACCTCGCTTGCCTCGGGGGGCGTGCCGACGCGCGTGTTCCGGTTCTGGACGGGCGACGACACCGACGCGTCCATCGTGGTCGACGAGGCCGGGATGCTCTACGGCGGCTCGGAGTGGGAGCGACACAATGCCCAGGGTGCTGCGGTGGGCCAGATGTGGAAGCTCAACCCTGCCGTGCCCGACGCGCCCCAGGTGTACTCGCAAAGAGACGACGGGGCGGCCAAGGCCGGGGTGTTCAGCACGCCCGGCATCGGCGGCGACCTGGCGATCTACACGACCTACACCGGGCGCGCCGTCGGCCTCGACCGAAACACCGGTGCGATCCGCTGGGAGAAGAAGCTCACTGCGCCACTCATGGGGTCGCCGGTGATCGTCGACGGGGTGTGGCTCCAGGGCGACTGCGACGGGGTGCTGCACGCGTACGACGTCAAGAACACGGCCATCGATCCGCCCGAGCTGTGGCAGGTGCCCCTCGGGCAGTGCATCGAGGCGACGCCGGCGGTCTGGAAGGGCCGGATCTACGTGGGGACGCGGGGCGGCTTCGAGTTCGCCATCGGGGACGCCTGACTCGGGTGGCCTGACTCGGGTGGCCTGACTCGGGTGGCCTGACTCGGGTGGGAGGCGCGAAAGCCCAGGTCATCCCTGAAGGAGCGGGCCGTGTCAAGGGGGTACGGCGCTTTGGTCCTGGGAGCTTTGGGTCGCGAGCCGCGGTGTCGGGGCGCGACTGGTCGACCCCGCGGGCTCGGTGGGGTTGGTCGTGGTGGATGGACGCTGGCCGGCTCCAGTGACGGGGTGGTGCGGGACA
>JALHSW010000271.1 GCA_022865365.1 Acidimicrobiia bacterium
CCCACTGCTCCGCACGACGGTCCGCACACCCGTGGAGCCGGCTGCCGCCGAGCACGCGTTCGAGCGGGTCCGCACGACGGCACTCATCTCTGAGGCCGACCGCGAGTTCGCACCCCGACCGGGCAAGGAGTGCGCCGTGTGCGCCTACGCGAGCCTCTGCCCCGACGCGGCAGTGGACGATTCGAAGGAGCCCCGGTAGATGCCATGTTCCGTCGCCACCTTCCCCGTCAACGACGCCGAGCGGCTCCTCGCGAAGGGGCCGTTCCCAATCGCGGCACGCCCGTCCCGGTGAGCCGGGTCGCGTCGCTGCGGGGCTGACGCAGCCGCTCGTACCATGTGCCCCTCCCCGCGAACGGAGCCCTCGATGACCGACAAGGCAGCCTTCAGCGACGACGAGTGGAAGGCCCTCAGCGAAGCGCCGCTGCGGGTGACGCTCGCCGTCATCGCGGTGGGCGAGCACGGCCCGATCTCCATCGTCAAGGAAGCCGCCGCGAGCGCCCGGGCGATCGCTCACCCGAGCGAGCAAGGCCCGGCCGACGACCTCATCGCCCAGCTCGCCCGGGACGCAGAGAGCCGCGAAGCACGCCACGACGTGAAGGCGCACGCAGGACAGAGCTCCACCGAGATCGCCGACACCGCGATCGGCGACCTGGCGCCCGCGGCGGCCGCGCTCACGAAGCTGTCCTCCGAGGAGGCCGCTGAGGTTCGCGCCTGGTTGACCGGCATCGCCGCAGCCGTCGCGGGCGCGGCCAAGTCGGTCAGTACCAACGAGCAGAGGGTGCTCGACAGGATCGCCGCCGTCTTCGCCGCGCCCCAACCGTCAGCATGAGCGTGCCACTCCCCGGGCCGAGCGGCTGATGGCCTACGACGAAGCCCTGGCCGAGCGGGTCCGCGGCGTGCTGGGTGACGACCCGCGCCTGCACGAGCAGAAGATGTTCGGTGGCCTGGCGTTCATGGTCGCCGGCAACATGTGCGTCGGCGTCGTCGGCGACGACCTCATGGTCCGGGTCGGCCCCGACGCCTACCCCGGCGCCCTCGAGCTTTCACACGCCCGCGAGATGGACTTCACCGGCCGCCCGATGCGGGGCTTCGTGTTCGTCGAGGTGGCGGGCACCGCGGGCCGAGCCGACCTCGAGGCGTGGGTCGACCGCGGGCTCGCCTTCGCCGAGTCGCTTCCTGCGAAACGCTGATCGCGGCCGGTTGCCGCGCGACCGGCGTCACGGGCCGGGGACCACGAGCTCCCAGACCTGGCCGTGGCGCGCCACGACGATGGTCTCACCCTCGGCTGCGACGGGACCGATCAGATAGGAGCGAGTGTCGCCTCGGTCCTCTTGCAGGAGGGAGCAGTACTTCCCGACGTCCGTCGCGACGTCGGAACCGGAGCAGTCTCCGATGTACTCCTGTCCGCGACTGGCGAGGAATGCGGCGATCGCCGCCTCGGGGGTCGCAGCACCCGAGGCGGCCGTGGGCGAGGTGGTCGTCGGAGAGGTGACGCTCGCGGGAGGGGCGACTGTCGTCGAGGTTCGATCCGACTTCCCACCGTCGTTGCCGCCGCACGCCCCGAGTGCGACCGAAGCCAACCCGACGACGATGAGCATCCCGAGGCGCTGAGCACATGCACGCACCATCATCCCGCCTCCTCTTGCCCGGCGTTTCGGATCCTGCTCACGGCCCGCCTGCCCTGCTCCACTCGCGTCGGGCGGGCGCGCCGAGGTACACCCGACTCTCCACCAGCCTCTCCACGAAGGCCAGGGCCGAAGGTCCCCGGCCCGTTGGTTCCGGGGGCGGGTACACGTGTGCCCTCCCCGGCATAGGTTCTGGGAGCACGATCCGGACCTCGAACGAAGGATCGCACGCCATGGACCTCACGACCGCGCTCGACTGGGCCGCACAGCGTAAGCACGGCGTCCTCATCACCATTCGCGCCGACGGCCGACCCCAGTCGTCCGACATCGTCTACGTCGTCGAGGACGCGACGTTTCTGATCTCGATCACGGATGACCGCGCCAAGACCCGCAACCTGCGCCGCGACCCCCGCGCCGTCCTGCACCTCACCGATCCGGCCACCTGGTCGTACCTCGCTTTCGACGGGACCGTGGAGCTCTCGCCGGTCACCGTCGAAGCGGGCGACCCGACGAGCGACCGCCTCGTCGCGTACTACGAGCAGGGAACCGGTCAAGCACACCCCGACTGGGACGAGTACCGCCAGGCCATGATCGATGACCGACGGCTCCTGGCCCGGTTCACCCCGACGTCGGTCGTCGGCCAGGCTCGCTGATGCAGCGCGGGAGGTGCACGCCCCCCTGAGGTGGCGCGCCCGCAGATAGGTGACGCCCACCAGCGTTGCGAATTGGCGAACGCGACGAAGATCGCCCCGAGCAGACGCCACGTCTGGGCCCGAAAGCCGCGCTCCATCGTGGCGACGAACTTGTACTCGAGCCTGGCGAGATGGACTTCACCGGCCGGCCGATGCGTGGCCTCGTGCTCGTCGATGGTGCGGGCACGGCGAATCGGGCCGACCTCGTGGCCACGGTCGGCGATGGCGGGTACGGCGCCGGATTGGTAACCTCATCTGTCTTGTTCCGCAACATCCGTCACATCAGCCTCATCGCGGTCGCGAGCCTGTTGGCCGTGACCGCTTGGGTGACGGCCGTCCCGCCGGCCGGCGCTGATCCCATCAGCGACAAGGAAGCGCAGGCCAAGGCCCTCCAGGATCAGATCGAGGCCACGAACGAGCAGGTCAGCGCACTCGGCGAGCGGTACAACGGCGCCCAGCTCCGCCTCCAGGAGGCCGAGGCGTCGCTCACCGCGGTCCAGGGCAGGATCGCGGTCACCCAGGAGGAGGTGGACCGCACCCGTGCGCTCGTGGACGAACGCTCGGCATCGGTGTACCGCGGTGCTCTCGCCGGCCGTTCGCTCGACACCCTCGACTACTCGGATGTGGTCCACCTCGCGGTTCGCAAGCAGTACGCGGCGGCCCAGGCGGCCCGCGACGACCAGGTGCTCCAACAGCTCGACGACGCCAAGGCCACGCTGGCCGATCAGCAGGCCGCGGCCGAGCGGGCTCGCGCCGACGCCGACGCCGAGCGCCAGCAGATCGAGGCGACGAAGGCGGCCCTCGAAACCGCGAGTGCCCGGCAGCAGCAGTTGCTGGACCAGGTGCAGGGCGAGCTCGCCCAGCTCGTCGCCCAGGAGCTCGCGCGGCGTCAAGCCGAGGCGGCAGCGATGGCGCACGCCCGGCTCTCGGGCGGTGACGGTGATCCGAACCTTCCACCCCCCGGACCCGCGGCGGCGAGCGCACTCGCCTTCGCCGAGGCGCAGATGAGCAAGACGTACGTGTACGCCGCTGCGGGCCCCGACCACTTCGACTGTTCCGGGCTGACGATGGCGGCGTATCGATCGGCCGGCGTCACACTGCCGCACTACTCCGGTGCGCAGTACGCCGCGCTGCCTCACGTGCCGCTCGACCACGTGATGCCGGGCGACCTCATCTTCTGGGGGGCCGGGGCGAGCGTGCACGTCGCGTTCTATTACGGGAACGCGCGCATCCTCGAGTCCGGCGGCTCCGGTCATGACGTCCACATCGGCCCCATCTGGGGGCATCCGATGGGCGCGGCCCGCGTCCTCGACTGAGCACACTGATGCGCGCCTGGCGGGTCCACGACGTCGGAGAACCCGAGGACGTGTTCGTGCGCTAAGACGTCGACGAGCCGACGCCCGCGGGACTCGCCCGCATGGGCATGAGCATGGGCGGATGGGTAGCGCTCGAGGACGCGCCGCACCCGATCACGCCGGAATGGGCCATCCTCGAGATGCGCGCCGCCGCACTCGCGCTCCCCGACGTCACGATGGCGCGCGGGACATACCCGGTCCCCGTTCCCCGTCCCTACATCTCCGGGCAGGAGGGCGTGGGGATCGTCCGGCAGACGTCGCCCGGGCTGACGCACCTCGTCGGGACACGCGTCGTCGGCGTCTGCATCCAGCCGTGGGGCAGCCTCGCCGACGTCGCCGTCGCGATCGCGCCCAGCGTCGCGCCGGCGCCCGATGGCCTCGACGACGCCGACGCGGCCGCGTTCCTCATCCCCGCGCACACCGCGTACCACGCGGTGATCCGGCGCGGCCAGGTGGGCGCCGGGGAGACCGTGCTCGTCACCGGCGCCGCGGGCGGGCTCGGCTCGGCGTGCGTGCAGCTCGCGGCGGCGCGCGGCGCCCGGGTGATCGCCGCGGTGGGGAGCGAGGAGAAGGCACGGCACTGCCGCGCCCTCGGCGCCGCACTCACGGTCGACCACTCGGCGGGCGACGTCGTCGACGGGATCAGGGCGCTGGTCGGCGACCGCGGCCTCGACGTCATCGTCGACCCGGTGCAGGGACTCACCAGCGGGCGGCTACGCGGCCTGCTCGCACCGGACGGCCGGCACGTGCTGTGCGGCCACGCCGGCGGCCTCGAGCCGATCGATCCGCACTTCTACGTCGCGAACGTCACCCTGGTGGGCGCGACGCTCGGCGGCTATCCCCCCGAGGTGATGAGCGCCATGTTCGCCGAGGCGTCGCGGGAACTGCTCGCCATGCTCGACGCCGGGACGTTCCGGAGCACGGCCACGCAGGTCGTCGAGTTCGACGAGGTGCCTGCGGTGCTCACCGCGATGGCGGCGCGCCGCACGATCGGGCGCCCGGTCGTGCGCATCGCCTGAGTCGCCGAGGGGTCGCCGCTCAGCTCCGCAGCGTGGTTCCGCTCAGCGCGCCGGTGTGCTCACCGTGTTCCATGAAGACGGTGCCATTGACGATCGTGGCGTCATAGCCGCTTGCATGTTGGATGTAGCGGCTGGCTCCGAGCGGGAAGTCGTGAGCTGCCGCCGGCAGCGGCAACGCCAGTGCGTCGAGGTCGATCACGTTGACGTCGGCGAACCCGCCGGGGACGAGCCGGCCGCGACCCGTGAGCTCGAACAGATCGGCGGTCTCG
>JALHSW010000272.1 GCA_022865365.1 Acidimicrobiia bacterium
CGCGGGCGTGTCGTCGAGCGACGCGTCGTCCACCACCACCACCTCGAAGGAGACACCTTCGGTGTGCGCGACGATCGACTCGAGACACTGGCGCGTGAGATCGGACCGGCCATGGACGGGGATCACGATCGATGCGTCGGGGTCGGGTGGCGCCCCGACTTCGAGCCAACCATCGGGCCACGTGGAGTGGACCTCGCGGGCGGCAGTAGGCGTCAGCAGCTTCGGGATACCGGGCGCGGGCGTGGCGGCGATTCCGACGGCTCGCGTCATCGCGGGGAGCGATCCCGACCCGTGGAGGGTCGCGACACCGAAAGGGAACACGATCCCCGATGGTCCGAGCAGCAGGTACCCCTGGCCGTCGGGTGTCGGCGCCATTGCGACCGCCTCGAGGCGCGCATCGA
The DNA here is from genome assembly GCA_022865365.1 of Acidimicrobiia bacterium. GTDB lineage: Bacteria > Actinomycetota > Acidimicrobiia > IMCC26256 > PALSA-555 > JALHSW01. The sequence continues at coordinate 402 of JALHSW010000272.1, forward strand.
GTTCGGGGAGGCCCCCGAAGTCGAACGCATTGCCGAACGCGTGGACGCGCCCGTCGGCCTCGAGGATCCAGCACCCCTGGCCGTCGGGGGTCGGCGCCACCGCGACGATCTGCCTCTCGTTGGGCTCATCAAGATCGGGGAGATCCCCCCAGTGGCACGCGTTGCCGAACGCGTGGACGCGACCGTCGGCCGCGACGATCCAATATCCCTGGACCTCGGGGGTCGACGCCAGCGCGACCGCCTGTTGCCGCTCGCCAAGTTCGGAGAACCCCCCGAAGTAGGAGGCGTTGCCGAACGTGAAGACGGCGCCGTCAATGCCGACGATCCAATAGCCGGCACCGTCCGGGGTCGGCACCAGGCCCAGTAGGGCGGATCGCACATCGAGGTCTCGGAGGCCGCCGAAATCGCCGGCGGTCCCGAATGCGGCGACGCGGCCGTCGGCTCCCACGATCCAGTAGCCGCGCCCGTCCGGCGTCGACGCGAGCCCCACCACCTCTTGACACACACCCAGATCGGGAAGGCCCCCGAGATCGGGCGCGTTCCCGAATGCGGCAACGCTCCCGTCGGCCCCCACGATCCAGTAGCCCGGGATCCCGAGGTGACCGTCTTGGTCCACGATCGCCGCGTTCATCGTCTCGGCGTCAGGCGTTTCACCAATGCCCGTGCCGTGTCAGCCAGGGATCCCTTGGCGCGAGCCCGCCGGCGCCCTTCATCGAGCGGCGCCGCGCGCGCGGCCTGCGAACGGCGGAGCTGTTCTTGACTGTGCTCGAGCTCGTCGCGCAAGCGCTCGACGCGCCGCTCCGAGTCACGGAGCTCCGCGCTCAACGCCGCCGCGTACCGCTCACTCGCCTCGAGCTCTGCCGTTCCGCGAGCAAGTTCATGTTCAGGGAGCGGCTGCGCCGAAGGAACGGGGTCGTGCCCGTGCCGATCCAACCGCCCTACCCCTTCCATCGGAGCTCGAGGCAAGTGTCGACGTCCCTGGAGTTCAACGCGAGCGCTCTCTTTCGACAGGAACTCGCCGCAATGTTCGTGGGCTAGTACAACATAGAGCCGGTGAGGTCCTCGGTTTTGGCGGTGCGCATCTCGACTCATGGATGACCGCATCAACGTGGAGCGCGCAGATTTGGAGTGGACGGGCGAGCGAGACATCCCGGGCCAGGGCGGACCCCATATCGCCTACGAGCACCGGCATCGGTACCTCGCAGTCCTGCCGATAGCCCGCGGGCAAGTCGTCGTCGACCTCGGCTGCGGCGAGGGCTACGGCTCGGCGTGGCTCGCTCGAGCTGCCGAGCACGTCGTGGGGGTCGACATCGAGGCCGTTGCTGTCCAACATGCCCACGAGCGATACGCGCACATGACGAATCTCGAGTTTGTGACGAGCGACGCATGCCATGTACCAGTGCGCGACGGAACGGTGGGGGTCGTCGTCTGCTTCGAGGCGCTCGAACACTTGGAGCGCCACGACATGTTGCTCGCCGAGGTCGACCGGATCCTGGCTCCGAATGGCGTCTTCGTCGTGTCGACGCCCGCCAAGGCCGTGTACGCCGACGCACCCGATCATCAGAACCCGTTCCACGTCCACGAGCTCTACCGGGCCGAGTTCGAGGTGCTGCTCAGGGCGCGCTTTCCCGACCTCGAGGTCTTGGGCCAGCACCTCGTTGCCGGTTCCCTGCTTTGGCCTCTCGACGCGGAGGACTCGCGATCCGGTTTCGATCTGCTGTTGACCAGGGGCGCCGGGAGCCTCGAGCCAGCATCGGTGCACGACCTCGAGGCCGTCTACCTCGTTGCGGTGTGCGCCCGCTCTCCACACGCGCTGGCCGCACTCACCCTGCACCGGTCGATCTCCATCGACGCTGACCACGAGATCGTGGGCTACGACGTGACAGGAACCCAACGTCGTCTCGAACGACTGACCGCGGAGCTCACGGCACACGAGGAGTACGAATCCGGACTTGATTCCGCACTGAGCGAGGAACTACACGAATCGGAGCTCCTGGTCGAGCGGCTCCGCGATGAGGTCGAACACAGCCAGAGCCAACTTCTTCGACTCCAGGTCGCCCGGGCCCGAAAGCGGAGTCCGCTCAGGCGCATGAAGAAGGGCACGAAAAGGCTGGGCGGAGGGTTCGGGCGGGTCTCGGTCGTGCCGTTCGTGGTGTTCATCGCCCTGGGCGGGCGTCTGCCCGGGGCAGTTGACCGGCCGCCGGTCGCGGGGATGAGTGTCGAACCCGCAGACCAGCAACCACGCCTTGGCGTCCAGGGGTATTGGATCGTCGGCGCCGATGGCAGCGTCTCCGCGTTCGGAGATGCCCCCGACTTCGGCGGCCTGCCCGAGTTGGGAGTGGAGCTCGAGGTCGCCGGGATCGCTCCCACACCTCACGGTCTCGGGTACTGGATCATCGGGAAGCAAGGCCAGGTCTTTACGTTCGGGAACGCCTTCTATTTCGGCGGTCTGCCCGAGCTGGGAGTGGAGCTCGATGTC
>JALHSW010000273.1 GCA_022865365.1 Acidimicrobiia bacterium
CTTCGGCGACGTCCTCGAAGGGTTCCGCGACTTCGAGACGTTCTCCTCCGCCGGCGGGATCGCGCTGGAGAACCGTCGACCGATCGGCGAGGCCCTCCCCGACTTCCAGCAGATGATCGAGCTCGACCCGCCGGAGCACACTGCGTTTCGCAGCCTCGTGTCCCGCGTGTTCACGGGACGGCGCGTGGCCGACATGGAGGACGAGATCCGCCGGATCTTCGACGGCCACCTCGACGCGGTGATCGAGCAGGGCTCCTGCGATCTCGTCGACGACATCACCAGCACGTACCCGATGGACGTCATCTGCAGTGTCCTCGGTGTGCCGGAAGCCGACCGCCCGGGCCTGCGCGCGCACGCCGACCGGATCCTGATCCGCGAGGACGGTTCGATGGCGATCCCCCGGGAGGCCGCCGACGGCATGTTCGGCGTCCTCGGATACTTCATCGACGACCTCCCCCGGCGCCGCGCCGGCGAGGGCGCCCCCGGCCTGGTGGCCGACCTCCTCGACCTCGAGGTCGACGGCCGCGCCCTCACCGAGCAGGAGCTGCTCGGCTTCTGCGTGCTGTTCGTGATCGCGGGTCACGAGACGACCACGAAGATGGTGGCCAACTCGATCGAGATCCTGTCCCGCCATCCGGATCAGCGCGACGCGCTCGTGACCGACCCCACCTTGATCCCCGGCGCGGTCGAGGAGGTGCTCCGGTTCCACAACTCGACCCAGTACATGCACCGCACGGTGACGCGGGACCTCGAGCTCCACGGCGAGCAGCTGCACGCGGGCGACTCGGTGCTGCTCCTGATCGGTGCCGCGAACCACGACGAGCGCGAGTTCGGCCCGACCGCCGAGGAGTTCGACATCGCCCGTCGCCCCGACCGTCACCTGGCCTTCGGGTACGGCGCGCATTTCTGCCTCGGTGCCGCGCTCGCCCGCATGGAGGGCAAGGTGGCGCTCGAGCAGATCCACCGGCGGATCCCCGACTACGTGGTCGACCAGGACGCCAAGGTGCGATTCCACAGCTCGAACGTCACCGGGTGGACGCACCTGCCGATCACGTTCACGCCGGGCGGCGCGGGCTGATGGCCGAGCCAGACCCCGACTCCACTCCTGCGCCCGAGCACGACGCCGCCCGCCGGGCGCGCGGGCTCGACGTCTACCGCGAGGTGTACGGCGACGACATGATCGCCTTCGAGCCGGGCCAGGTCGAGTTCTTCGACCAGATGCTCGCGAACCTCTTCGGCGACGTGTGGGGCCGCCCGGCACTCCCGATCCCGTCCCGTCGGCTGCTCGTGATCGGTGTGCTCGCGGCCCAGGCCAGGTTCGAGACGCTCGGCACCCAGCTCGCGCGCACGCTCGACAGCGGTGAGCTGACCGTCGAGCAGGTCCGCGAGACCGTTATTCACCTCATCCCGTACGTCGGGTACGGGTCGAGCAGCGACCTCTACCGGGTGAGCGAGACCGCGATCGCCGCGTACCTCAAGGGGACGACGTGAGCGCCCCGGCGGCCGCGCCCACCAGCGTCGCGGTGATCGGTCTCGGCCGCATGGGCGGGTCGATCGCGGATCACATCATCGCCGCCGGCCACGACGTGCGCGTCTACGACATCGCCGAGAAAGCCGTCGCACCACGGGTCGCTGCCGGCGCGACGGCGTCGAGCTCCCCCGCCGACGCCGCGCGCGGTGCCTCGTTCGTCAACGTCGTGGTGTTCGACGACGCACAGGCGGTCGCGGTGGTCGCGGGTGACGACGGTGTACTCACCACGCTCGAGGCCGGCTCGGTCGTGAGCATCCACACGACGGTCTCGCTCGACACCATCGACGACCTCGCCGCGCGTGCGGAGGCCCAGGGCGTCTTCGTGCTCGACGCCGGCATCAGCGGCGGCGAGGACGGCGCCGCGGCCGGCACGCTGCTGACGATGGTCGGTGGCCCTGCCGACGCCGTCGACCAGGCCCGTCCCGTGCTCCTCAGCTTCTCGAAGGAGGTCCTCCACCCCGGGCCGCTCGGCGCGGGCATGGCACTCAAGCTGGCCCGCAACTCCACCGGCTACGTGATGATGGCCGCGGTCCATGAGGCGATGGAGCTGGCCGCCCGATCCGGGGTCGACCTCGAGTTGCTCCGCCACACGATCGCGGAGACCGGAGTGCTCGAGCAGGCGCTCGTCCCACTCTCGCTGGGCGGTCCCGAGCCGATGGACGAGACCGCGCCCGAGGGGCTGCGCACCGTGCTCGAGCACACGAACCGGCTCGCCGAGAAGGACCTCGACCAGGCCCTCGACCTCGCAGCCGGCAACGGTGCCTCCGTGCCTGTCATCGACGCAGTGCGGCGCAACTTCCACCGCGTCGTCCGCCTGTGACACCGAGGACGGGCGAGCAACGCAAGGCCGACGTCATGGCCATGCTCACTGCGAGCGACGCCGACGTCTGGGTCGCCTCTTCGTCGACGGCCGGTTCGGCGCACCTCGTGCCCCTGTCGCTCGCCTGGGACGGGGCACAGATCATCGTCGCGCTCGAACGGTCGTCGGTCACCGCTCGCAACATCATCGATTCGGGCCAGGCTCGCTGCGCCCTGGGCACCACACGCGACGTCGTGATGATCGACGCAGCGCTCGACCGCGCGGTCGATGTCGAGGAAGCGCCGACCGCGCTGGCCGACACCTTCGCGACCCAGGCCGACTGGGATCCGCGTGGGGCGGGTGGCGAGGTCTCGTTCCTGATGCTTCGCCCTCGTCGGATCCAGGCGTGGCGCGAGGTGGACGAGATCGCCGACCGAACCGTCATGCGCGACGGCAACTGGCTCGTCTAGCCCTCCGGCCGACGGGGGCAAGGCTGGGGTGGCGCACGACGGGCGCCACACGCGAATCCGCCGCTCGTGGACCAGGCGGAGCTACGCCCGCGTCTGGCGGTGCCGATAGCCCGCGATCGCGTGCTCGTCGATGCGGACGACACCATCATCGTCGGGATGGCCTTCGAGCTCACCGGCGAACACCAGCCGGTAGATGTCTTGGGGACGTAGATCCAGCTGACGCGCGGCCTCAGTCGTCGTCGGCGTGTGCTCATCGCGGAGCGGACCGAGCACCCTGTTGAGCGTGACACCCCTTGCGCGCCGACGCGCCGGACAACTGCGCACGTCTGCCCAGGTCAGCGGTGCCCGGGGAGGGATTCGAATCCCACGCTCCCAGAACAGCCGCTGCGGCGATCACCGCGCCCGGCAGTCGGACGCGACTACCCGGTTGGGTCGAGGTTGTCGAGCAGGCGCTGGACCGCGGCGACCAGCGGGGGTAGGTCGTGGTCGATAGTGGCGGCCACGATGCTGTGCGCCGCGTCGAAGTAACGATGCGCAAGTTGGTCGCGCATGCCGGCCACGTCGTTCCAGGGAATCGCGGGTTCCTCGGCAAGAAGCTCCGGGTCAATGCCCTTGACCGCTTCGCCGATCTCGATCAGCCGGACCCTAACCGCGTCGAAGACCAGACCGTCATCGAGACTGCCGCGCCCCAGGTGTCCCGTGATCGCCTCGGTCGCTACGACAATGTCCTCGAGCCTCTCTCGGTCGTGTCTGCTCACAGCGGGATCGCCTCGGCCA
>JALHSW010000274.1 GCA_022865365.1 Acidimicrobiia bacterium
ACCGCCGACGCGATCCGCCTGCTCGAAGACGGCAACGCCCGGGGCAAGGTCGTCGTCACCGTCTGATCAGGAGCCGGGCCCGAACCCGGTCATCGGCTCGCGGCCCGGAACGAACCGACCGCCTCCTGGAGTGAGGCGACCGCGTCGTCGTAGTCCTCCGGAATCACCAGGTGGACCTGGAAGTCGGTCACGCCGGCATCCGCGAGGGCACCGACACCGGCCATGGTTGCGTCGAGATCGATCGACTTGTCGCCACGACGCACCATCGTGAGTGTTCCCGCGACTCGGAGCGCGGTCGCGTCGCCGCCGGCCTTCGCGACGGCCGCGCGCATGCGCGGGATGCTCGCGCCGAGATCAGCGGCGTCGTCACCCCACGGGATCCACCCACTCCCGTATCGCGCGAGGCGGCGAGCCACTCGATCGTTGAGCCGGCCGCTGATCCAGAGCGGGGCTCCCCCTGCTTGCAGCGGCTTCGGCATCATGTGGATGCCCTCGAAACGCAGCGACGGCAGGTCGAGGCTGGCGCGCGGTGCGGTCCAGAGCTCTCGAAGCACCTCGAGGGTGTCGTCGAGCAGGCGACCGCGTTCCCCGAAGTCCAGCCCGGCGGCTTCGTACTCCTCGCGCTGCCAGCCGATCCCGACGCCCAGGTCGACTCGCCCACCGGAGAGCACGTCGAGCGTGGCGACCGTCTTCGCGAGCACCACGGGACGGCGGAGGGCTGCGAGCAGGATGTTGGTGCCGAGCCGGACCTTCGACGTCAGCGCGGCGACATAGGTCAGGACCGTGAGCGGCTCGAGCCAGTGGCCGTCGGGACCCGTCGGCTGGCGCCCGCCTTCGACGCCACCCGACTCGGGTCGACCGTACGCGTCGATGTTCTCGCCGAAGACGACATGGTCGGACACGAGCACCCGGTCGATCCCCGCGGCATCAGCGGCGCGTGCGCAGTCGATGACACGCTGCCAACCGTGCGGGTCTTCGGCTGCGAAGGTGCGCAGCATGATCGAGAGCGACGGCGGCGTCATCTTCATTGATGCTCCTCGTGCCATCGAATGCGCTGAGTGATCCGCTTGCCGCTCGCGAAAGCTTCCTGACCCTTGGCCAGAGCCCTCGGATCGCTGCCGTTCTCCACCTTGCTTCGTTCCTCGAGCCGATCACCGGAGCCCATTGCGCGGAGCATACGCGACACCCTCGGACGAGCGAACGCAACGCCCCACAAACCAATCGGGAGCTTCTGAAGGCGACGTGGAGCCGGCCCGTGCCATGATCCCGGCGAGGCATCGGGGGCGTGGAGGGGCGGCGTGAGCGATCTACCTACTGGGACGGTGACGTTCCTCTTCACCGATCTCGAGGGCTCGACGCGTCTGTGGGAGGAACACGCCGAGCCGATGCAGGCCGCCTTGGCCCGTCACGACGAGATCCTGCGCGATGCGGTCGAGAAGCGCGACGGCATGGTCGTGAAGACCACAGGCGACGGCCTGCACGCCGCGTTCCCGGTGGCGCCGGATGCCGTGGCGGCGGCGCTCGTCGCACAGCGCACGCTGATTCGCGAGGAGTGGGTGCTCCCCGAGCCGCTCAAAGTCCGGATGGGCCTGCACACGGGG
>JALHSW010000275.1 GCA_022865365.1 Acidimicrobiia bacterium
CATGTAGACACACGGGCCGGGGTTGAACATCGACCCCCGCTCCGCGACCGCGATCACCGCGATCGCGTTGTTGCGCCCGAGCGACGTGAGGGTCGTGCCGTCGACGGGGTCGACCGCGATGTCGCACGCCGGCCCGCCGGCCCCGATCTCCTCACCGTTGTAGAGCATCGGGGCTTCGTCCTTCTCGCCCTCTCCGATGACGACGACACCCTCCATCGGGACCGTGTTGAGGACGAGTCGCATCGCGTCGACCGCAGCCTGATCGGCCGCGATCTTGTCGCCCCGCCCGATCCACCGGGCGGCAGCGAGGGCCGCGGCTTCGGTGACCCGCGCGAGGTCCATGGCGAGGTTTCGGTCAGGGGCTTCCTGATGCTCCATCATGGCCCCTGAGCCTACCGGTCTGTCGCCCGGGCTCCCAGGGCCGGAAGACCCGGAACTGCTGGTCGTTCCTGTCAGCCGTTCATCTGCTCGGTGAACACGGCGAGGTCGAAGTAGTCGCGCCAGAGCGCGACCTGCCCGTCGCGCACCTTGAACAGCCCGGCCACGCGCAGCTCGATCGTGATGTTTCCGGGGAGCCAGAAGCGGTCGACCCGCTCGTTCATGACGACCTCACCCTGCTCGACCTGCTCGAGGACCTCCCACTCGACGCGCTCGGCCCCGCCCAGGAACGGGCCGAGCATCGCCCGGACCTCCTCGTGGCCGGTGAGCACGCCAATGGGGACGTTCTCGTAGGCGACGTCGTCGGTCAGGAGCGCGATGACAGCGTCGACGTCGCGCGCCTCGTTGGCGCGGATGAGGGCGGTCACCGTTTCGCCAGGCTTCATGCGAGGGACCGTACCAGCACGCTCCCTGGCCTCGTCTTGTTCTTGCGTCAGGAATCGGCTCATTGCGCCCACGACCGACGCCAGACCAGGCCGAGCGGTGGCCGGTACGATCGACGGCATGGCTGATGCCCGAGGTCGCTGGCTCGCTGCGTTCGACGCGGCCCCCGGGCGGGCTACCGAGCCCGAGACGATGTCGGGGGTTCCGGTCGACGCGGTGTACGTGCCACCCGACGCCGTCGACGCCGACTTCCCCGGCGCCTACCCGTTCACGCGTGGTCCGTACGCGTCGATGTACCGGTCGAAGCTCTGGACGATGCGCATGTTCGCCGGGTTCGGCACCGCGCTCGACACGAACCGGCGGTTCCACGACCTCCTCGCGGCCGGGGGCGACGGGCTCTCGACCGCGTTCGACCTCCCGACGCTCATGGGCAAGGACTCCGATGACGCCCTCGCCCTGGGCGAGGTCGGCAAGTGCGGCGTCGCGGTCGACACGCTCGCCGACGTCGAGGATCTCTACGCAGGGATCGATCTCGGGTCGGTCACCACATCGATGACGATCAACGCGCCCGCCGCGACGCTGCTCGCGATGTACGTCGCAGCCGCCGAAGGCTCCGGGGTGGAGCGGAGCCGTCTCGGCGGCACGCTCCAGAACGACATCCTCAAGGAGTACCAGGCGCAGAAGGAGTTCGTCTTCCCGCCGCGACCCTCGATGCGCCTCGTCGCCGACACCATGCGCTTCGCGGCAGCAGAGATGCCCCGATGGCACGCGGTGTCGATCTCCGGGTACCACATCCGCGAAGCCGGCTCGACCGCCGCGCAGGAGCTCGGGTTCACGCTCGGGAACGGGTTTGCGTACGTCGAGGCCGCCCTGGCCGCCGGGCTCGACATCGACGAGTTCGCGCCGCGGCTCTCGTTCTTCTTCAACGCGCACGTCGACTTCTTCGAAGAGATCGCGAAGTACCGCGCGGCCCGTCGGATCTGGGCCCGGTGGATGCGCGAGCGATACGGCGCGAAGAGCGAGCGCTCGATGCAGCTGCGCTTCCACACGCAGACGGCGGGAGTGTCGCTGACGGCGCAGCAACCCGAGGTGAACATCGTGCGCACCGCGATCGAGGCGTTGGCCGGGGTGATGGGTGGCACCCAGAGCCTGCACACGAACTCGATGGACGAGACGCTCGCGCTCCCGACGGAGAAGGCGGCCCGCATCGCACTGCGGACCCAACAGGTCATCGCGCACGAGACTCGGGTCGCGAACGTCGCCGATCCCCTGGGCGGGTCCTGGTACGTCGAGGAGCTCACCGATGAGATGGAACGTCGGGCGGAGGCGATCTTCGATCACGTGGATCGACTCGGTGACGGCTCGATGCTCGAGGGTGCGTTCCGCGGGATCGAGTCGGGCTACTTCCAGCGCGAGATCGCCGATGCAGCGTACGAGCTCGAGCGCAAGCTGAACGACGGTCGCCATCTGGTCGTGGGCGTCAACATCGCGCAGGAAGGCAACGACGAGGCACCGCCCGAGACGCTCAGGATCGGTCCCGACGTCGAGGAGATGCAGCTCAAGCGGCTCGCCCAGGTGAAATCGGATCGGGACGACGAGCGGGTCCGGGGAGCGCTCGACGCGGTGCGGGCCGCGGCGGCCGAGCCGACCACGAACGCGATGCCGTCACTCATCGACGCCGTGAGCGCACGGGCGACGCTCGGCGAGGTCACCAACGCGCTCGCCGACGTGTTCGGCCGCTACGTCGAGACGCCGGTCATCTAGTGCCTGGTCGTCGCATGCCCGGTCGCTAGGAAGTGGACGAAGCCCTGCTCCAACACGCGCGTGCCGCGGTCGGGTTCATGCCCGGCGACGAGGGGCTTGCGCTGTACGACGCCGGTCTCGACGCTGCCGCGGTCGGACCGTTGCTCGAAGTCGGTACGTACTGCGGGAAGTCGGCGATCTACCTCGGCGCCGCGGCCCGCGAGCGCGGAGCCGTGCTGTTCACGGTCGACCACCACCGAGGCTCCGAGGAGAACCAGGCCGGGTGGGAGTTCCACGACGAGCGGCTCGTCGATCCCCGCACGGGGCGCATGGACACGTTGCCGTTCTTCCGTCGCACGATGGAGGACGCCGGCATCGAGGACGTCGTGATCGCAGTGATCGGGAGCTCATCGACGGTCGCTCGCTCCTGGGCGACGCCGCTCGGTCTGCTCTTCATCGACGGCGGTCACGCGCTCGACGCGGCGCTCGCCGACTACGAGGGCTGGTCACCCCACGTCGCACCCGGCGGCGTGTTGGTGTTCCACGACATCTTCGAGGATCCGGCCGAGGGTGGTCAGGCGCCGTTCGAGGTCTGGAAGCACGCGGTGGCGAGCGGCGACTTCGATCCCGTCTCGAAGACGGGCAGCCTGCGAGTGCTGCGTCGTGTCTCGTCGTAGCGCCCCGGGGTTTGATTGACAAATATGCATCAGGCCCGCACGATCGTGCAGATACGGGTTGCCCGGGAGGGCTACGCGCGCGTGGCCTCCTCGGCGTACTCAGCCTCGATCTCGGCCCCCGCCTCGATGAGCTCCTCTGGCGTGAGACCGACGGGGAGACCTTCGCCGCGGAACAGCCCCGACGTCGGACCGTCACCGCCCAGCGCGCTCGCGGCGAGCACCACAGCCGCGGAGTTCCAGGTGGGCTGCTCCACCGGGTACAGCTCGCCTGCTTGGTGGAATCGGTCGTCGTCGAAGTTCATCCCGGTCCAGTAGCCGCCACCGTCGGCACGCAGGAACTGCACCCAGGCGAAGAGGCTGCGGGCCTGCTCGTCGGCACCGATCGCGTCGAGGGCCAGCACGAACTCGCAGGTCTCGGCCGCGGTGACCCACGGGCGGTCCGAGACGCAGCGGACGCCGCGACCCTCGACGACGAACGTATCCCAACCGGCTGCGACCCGAGCGTGCGCCGCGTGGCCGCGCAGCGAGCCGCCGAGGATGGGGTAGTACCAGTCCATCGCCCAGCGGTCCTTGTCGAGGAAGCGCTCGGGGCGATGCGCGATCGCGATGGCGAGCTGCCCGAGGGACAGCTCCCAGTCGGGGCGCTCGTGACCGAGGCGCTCGGCGATCGCGATCGCGCAGCGGATGCTGGCGTGGATCGACGAAGACCCGGTGAGGAGTGCGCCGGGTGCGGGCTCGTCGCCGCGCCACGCGATCTCACCGGTCTCGGACTGGAGGGAGAGGGCGTAGTCGATCGCGCGTTCGACGACGGGCCAGAGCTCCTCGAGGAACGCGGTGTCGCCGGTGATGAGGTAGTGGTGCCAGACGCCGTTCGCGACGTAGCACGTGACGTTGGTGTCGAGCGCAGGGTCCTTGACGTCGTTCCCGACGTAGTACGCGTGCCAGCACCCTTCGTCGTGCTGCATCGAACGCAGCCACTCGTAGGCGCGCTCTGCCTCGGCGTACCGGTGCCCGAGATCGAGGGCCATCGCCGCTTCGACCAGGTTCCATGGATCGCTGTGGTTCCCGGGCGTCCACGGGATGTTGCCGTCGGGGAGCTGGATCGAAGCGATCGCGTCGACGGTCTCCTGGACCTGCTCGGCCGTGATGATCCCGGCGACGGAGGGGACGGTTCGGTTTCGCATCAGCTCATGACCTTCTGTACGTAGACGACGAGGCTCTTCCCGAGGACGGGGTTCAACGCGCGATCGAGCGAGTTCACCCAAGCCGGCTGCTTCGTGATCTGCCAGGCGAGGAAGTCGTGGTACTTGCGAACGGTCCAATGGCGGTCGACCCGGTTCACCCCGGTCGCGCACTGCAGCCACCAGTACGGCGAGTGGAGCGCGTGGGCGTGGTGGGACCCCCGGAGCCACACCCCTGCGGCCTCGAGCTTCGCCTCGAGCTCGTGCTGCCGGAAGATCCGGATGTGCCCGCCCGGGGTGTCGTGGTAGCGGTAGTCGAGCGCCCAGCACACACGCTCGGGCCAACGGGTCGGCACGGTCACCGCCATGCGTGCGCCCGGCTTCAGCACGCGCACGAGCTCGGCGATCGCGCGCTCGTCGTCCCAGAGGTGCTCGAGCACCTCGGAGGCGATCACGCCATCGAACGTCGCGTCGGCGAACGGGAGCTGCAACGCATCGCCGTTGACGGCGCCGCCGCGCTCGCCGTGAGGGAGCTCTCCGGCATCCAGCATCCCGCCGAGCACGCCGCGAACTTCCTTGAGCTCTGCTTCGGAGTAGTCGAACGCGACGACGGTCGCGCCTCGCCGCCACGCCTCGAACGCGTGACGACCGCCACCGCAGCCCATGTCGAGGATGCGGGAGTCGGCGGTCGCGCCCAGACGGTCGAAGTCGACGGTGAGCATCAGCGCCCGCCCGCCTTCGGGTGCTCATCGAGCATTGCGTGGTAGTGCTCGGCGGTCCCCTCGGCCGTGCGCCGCCAGGTGACGCGCGCGATCGCGCGCTCGCGTCCGGCGGCGCCGATTCGGGCCCGGAGCTCGGGGTCGCCGAGCGCGCGCAGCAGGGCGACGGCGAATGCGTCGGGATCGCCGGGCGGGACGAGCAGCCCGGTCTCGCCGTCGCGTCCGATCACCTCGGGTACGGCTCCGCCGGTGGTGCCGACGACGGGCACCCCACACGCCATCGCCTCCACGGCCGGCAGTGAGAATCCTTCGTAGAGCGACGGGACGCAGGCCACCTCGGCCTGCGCGTAGAGCTCGACGATGCGCTCGGTGGTGACACCGCTCACGAACTCGACGGCATCGGTGAGCCCGAGGCGCTCGATGAGCGCCGGGATCTTGCTCTTGCCCTTGGGCTTGCCGATCACGACCAGGTGCGCGTCGTTGCGCTCGGCCCGAACCTTCGCGAGGGACTCGAGGAGCGGCGCCAGGCCCTTCATGGGGACATCGGCGCTCGCCGTGGTCATGAGCCGGCCCGGAACCCGCGCGATCGCGGGGCGAGGCCCGAAGATCTCCGGGTCCATGCCCACCGGCACGATGTGGAGCCGGTCGGCCGACACCCCCATCTGCTCCACGATGTCGCCCCGAGACGACTCCGAGACGGTGAGGACGCGGGGCATGCGCCGGGCGACCTCCATCTGCATGTCGAGGAACGAGTACCAACGCCGGATGCTGAACCGTCGAAACGCGTTCGGGGCATGGGCGACGTCGAGGTCGCGATCGACCGTGATGGGGTGATGGAGGGTGGCCAGGACGGGCCAACCGTCCTCCTCGATCATCGGGACCAGGCCCCGGCCGAGGCACTGGTTGTCGTGGACGAGGTCGAACTCGCCCCGTCGGTGCTGGAGCAGCCGGCGGATCCTCAGGCTGAAGGCCAGCGGCTCGGGGTAGCCCGCGGCGCACATGATGGCGAACTCGCTGAGATCGATCCTGTCCCGGAACTCATGCGGCCACGGCACCCGAAAAGGGTTGTTCGCGCGGTACAGGTCGAGTCCCGGCACCGCTTCGAGCTGCTCGGGGTGCACGAGATCGGGGTACGGAGGGCCCGAGAAGACGGTGATCTCGTGGCCGAGCTCGGTGAGCTCCTTGGCCAGCGCCCGCGTGTAGACGCCCTGGCCCCCGCAATGGGGGTTGCCCCGGTAGACGAGGTAGGCAATGCGCAAGGGCTTGCGGCGAGAGGGCTGACGGCGAGACATGGGATGAACAGCCTACCGGCCGGTAGACAGCGTTCTCCCGCCGTGACCGCACCCATCGGTAGCCTCCAGCGATGGGCTTCCCACTCCCGGCCGCGTTGATCGCCCGCTCGAGGGCCGTGGGGGAGCCGCGGTGGGCTCCCGGAGGCCGTTTCGTGGCGTGGGTGGAGGGCTTCGGTCCGCGGGCCGACGTCGTGGTGGCGCCGGCCGACGGATCCGCGCCGCCTGCTGTCGTGACGGCCGAGGCGGGCGCCGCTTCGATCGGCTCGTACGGCGGGGGCGTGTGGTGCTGGGTCGGGTCCGACCACCTGGCGGTGGTGGACGCCGACCGGCGCCTGGTGCTGGTGGCGAGCGACGGTGGCCCGGTGCGGGTCCTGTCCGACCAGGGGCGTGCGGGCGCGCCGGCAGCGAGCCCCGACGGCGCGGCGATCGCCTTCGTGCTCGAGCGCGACGACGCGTGCGACGTGGTCGTCGTGCCCGTGGTGGTGGGAGCCGCCGGCAGGGGGCCCGTGCGGGTGTCCCACGCCGACTACGCCTGGGATCCGGCCTGGGCGCCCGACGGCTCCGCGCTCGCTTGGCACGAGTGGGACCTCGCCGGCATGTCGTGGGACGGGTCGCGGATCGTGGTGGCCGACCCCGACGGGTCGCGGGCCGCGGTCGTGGCGGGCGGTGAGGGCACCTCGGTCGGCCAGCCGCGGTTCTCGCCCGACGGTGGTGCCCTGGCCTACGTGAGTGACGCCACCGGCTGGTGCAACGTCTGGGTCGCCGACGCAGCCGGGCATGGCGCGGCGCCGATCCTCGCCGAGGAGCTCGAGCACGCCGAGCCGGCGTGGGGTCCCGGGCAGCGATCGTTCGCATGGTCCCCCGACGGTACGGCGGTCGCGTTGTGCCGCAACGAGGGCGGGTTCGGCCGTCTCGTGGTGACCACGCGGACGGGTGCTTCGCGCGCGATCGCCAAGGGCTGTCACCACGGGCTCGACTGGGGAGGTGGCGGCATCGTCGCGGTCCGGTCCGGTGCGTGCACCGCGCCTGCGGTCACCGTCGTCGATCCTGCGAAGGGCGATCCCGCGAAGGGCGATCCCGCGAAGGCCGATCCGGCGAAGGAGGGCCGTCGGGTGCTGGCCTGCGGTGTGCCGGCGGGCTTCCGTGCCGCCGGACTCGCCGAGCCCGAGTCGGTCTCCTGGCCCGGCCGCGACGGAGGCACCGTGCACGGGCTGTTGTTCCGCCCCGAGCACTCGGCGCGGGGCGATGGCACCGCGCCACCGGTGCTCGTCGACATCCACGGCGGGCCGACCGGGCAGGCGGGGGTGCAGTGGAAGCCGTTGCACCAGTACTTCGTGACGAGAGGCTGGGCGGTGCTGGCCCCCGACCCCCGCGGCTCGACCGGATACGGGCGTGCCTACACCCAGGCGCTCGCCGGGCGTTGGGGGGTGCTCGACGTGGAGGATTGCGCGGCGGGGCTGGCGCAGATCGGTCCGGCGGGTTGGGGCGATCCCGAACGCGTTGCCGTGACCGGTGCGAGCGCGGGCGGCCTCACCGCGCTGCTCCTGGCCGCGCGCCACGGTGAGCGGCTCCGCGCGGTGGTGAGCCGGTACGGAGTCACCGACCTGCTCGGACTCGCGGAGACCACCCACCGGTTCGAGTCGCGCTACCTCGATCGCATCGTCGGCGTGCTGCCGCGCGATGCCGACCGGTATCGCGATCGTTCACCCGTTACGCACGCGAGCGCGATCCGGATCCCGACCCTGGTGCTCCAGGGTGATGCGGACCGAGTCGTGCCGCCCGCCCAGGCCGAAGCGCTCGTCGACGCGATCCGCGCCGCAGGCGGGACCGTCGAGCACCACGTCTATGAGGGCGAGGGTCACGGGTTCGCGCGCGAGGAGACCGTCCTCGACGTGTACACCCGTACCGAGGCGTTCTTGCGGACCTGGGTGCTGGGCTCGTGAGCGGGAGCGAACCATGGAGCTGAGCGGGAGCGAACCATGGAGCTGAGCGGGAGCGAACCATGGGCCTGACGGGCGAGTACCAGGGGCCGCGCAAGGGGGCCGACCGGGCGGTGCTGCTCGCGCACGGTGCCGGCGCCGACCGCAACGCGCCGGCGCTCGTGGCGGTCGCCGCGGCGCTCGCGGACGCCGGGATCCCGTCGCTGCGCTTCGACTACCCCTACCGCGCGACGGGCAAGCGGCCGCCGGACCGACCGGCCGTGCTCGACGCGGCGACGCGCGGTGCGGCAGCCGAGCTGGCGAGCCGCACCGGCTTGCCCTCCGAGAGACTCGTTCTCGGCGGCCGTTCGATGGGCGGTCGGTACTGCTCGCTCGTCGTCGGCGCCGAGAGCGACGCGGTACCGGCACTCGGTCTGCTGCTCCTCGGGTATCCGCTCCAGGCGATGGGCAAGCCAGAGAAGCGTCGAGACGACCACTTCAAGCGCCTGCACTGCCCGGTGCTGTTCGTGAGTGGTACCCGCGACTCGCTCGCGCCGCGCCAGACGCTGACGCGATCCGCCCGCAAGGTGAAGGGTCCGGTCGCGCTGCACTGGCTCGAGACGGCCGACCACGGGTTCCGTCCGCTCGAGCGGAGCGGACGCACCATCGAGAGCGTGCTCACCGACGTGGCTGAGACATGTGTCACATGGGTCGGTGCCTTGAGGGACGAGTTGTAGTTCCAAGGGGCGCCGACGCGAACAACGTGTGAACACATCGTCACCCGGCACCAATTGTTCGTTGATCCGGTGGCGCGTGGGCCACACTGGACCCATGCGCGTAGAACGTTCGTTTGCTTTCGTCGACCTCTGTGGTTTCACGCGCTTCACCGACCTCCACGGCGACGAGGAGGCGGTGGGAGTGCTGACCCGCTTTCGCACCGCGGTACGTGAGATCGCGTCCGACAACGCCGTGCGCGTCGACAAGTGGCTCGGTGACGGTTGCATGTTCGTCAGCACCACCGACCGGCGCCTCGTCGAGGCGTTGCTCACCTTGATGAGCAAGACCGACACCTCCGATGTCGCGCTCCCGTTGCGGGCCGGCATGGCGATCGGTCCGGTCATCCTGCTCGAAGGCGACGACTACGTGGGGAGCTGCGTGAACCTCGCGGCGCGCCTCTGCGCAGCGGCCGGCCCCGGCGAGCTCCTCGCGACCGAGGACCTCATCCCGGTCGTCCCGGCCTGGGCCGAGGCGGTGCCCGTCGGCCCGCTCGACGTGCCCGGGTTCGTCCAGCCGATCGACGTCGTGCGGATCCAGGGCCCGGCCAAGATGCGGATCGCGGCAGCGGGCTAGCCTCCGCGCGTGTCCGGCTACTCCACGCTGCGCTTCGAGACTCTGCCCCTTGGGATCGGAGGCTCCGTCGGCCGACTCGTTCTCGATCGACCTGACAAGCTGAACGCGTTCACCGTTGAGATGTGGCGCGAGATGCGCGAGCTCGGGGCTGAGCTCCTCGCCGACCCCGGTGATCTGCGTGCGCTGGTCGTCATCGGCGAGGGTCGCGCGTTCTCGAGCGGGATCGACACGAGCGTGTTCACGTCCGAACGCGGCATCGACGAGGTACTGGCCGGCGAAGCGCCACGCCATGAGAATCCGGTGATTGCCGGCATCCTCGCGGCGCAGGACGCATACACGTGGCTCGAAGAGGCGCCGTTCGCGACGATCGCGGCCGTGCGCGGGCACGCGTTGGGAGCGGGCCTCCAGCTCGCGCTCGCGTGCGACGTCCGGGTCGTCGCGCGTGGTACCAAGCTCGGGTTGCTCGAGTTCAAGTACGGCATCATCCCGGACCTCGGCGGTACCCAGCGTCTGCCCCGATTGGTCGGGCCGGGGAAGGCCAAGGAGCTGATCTTCACCGCGGCGCGCATCGACGCAGAGGAAGCGGGCCGGATCGGGTTGGCCGAGCGTGTCGTCGCTGATGAGGAGCTCGAGGAAGCTGCGGGCGACCTCGCCCGCGAGATCGCAGCACAGCCACCACTGGCAGTGCGCGGTGCGAAGCGGGCCGTCAACGCCGCCATGTCGGGCGCGACGGTGCGCGACGGGCTCCTCGTCGAAGCCGAGGCCCAGTCTGAATGCCTACGTTCGGACGACATGAAGGAGGCGATCACGGCCTTCGTCGAAGGCCGACCGCCGGTCTACGTCGCCCGCTGACGCTCTACCGTCCCCGCGTTTGAAGGTCCCGCCCCGGTCCCCGCTGGCACAATGCACGACTGCGCCCAATACCCTGGTGTCGATGGATCGGTACCTCGTGCGTCCCGGCGCGCCGCTCTCGGGAACGGTGCGTGCGTCGGGAATGACGAAGAACGCGGGGCTGAAGCAGATGGCCGCGGCGCTGCTGGCGCCCGGCACCACGGTCCTGCACAACATCACGCCCGTCGACGATCTCGACATGATGATCGAGCTCCTCGGGGCGATCGGTGCCGATGCGGCATGGGATCGCGACGACACCCTGCGCGTCGATGTCCCCGAGCGGCTCGTTCCGGAAGCACCGTACGAGCTCGTGAGCAAGATGCGTGCGTCGATCAACGTCCTCGGTCCGCTGCTCGCCCGGACGGGCCGGGCGCGTGTCGCGATGCCGGGTGGTGACAACATCGGGAGCCGCAAGCTCGACATGCACTTCGACGCGCTCGCGGCGATGGGTGTCGAGCTCACGGTCGTGCACGGCTACATCGAAGCGCAGTGCAACGCGCTATGTGGTGCGCGCGTGGTGCTCGACTTCCCGAGTGTGGGCGCGACCGAGACGGTCTTGACGTCGGCCGCGCTCGCCAAGGGCGAGAGCGTCATCGAGAACGCCGCTCGAGAGCCCGAGGTGGTCGATCTCGCCGAGATGCTGACCGAGATGGGCGCGCACATCGAGGGCGCGGGTTCGTCGACCATTCGGATCGAGGGGGTCGACGAGCTGGCAGCCGTGGAGCGCTCGATCGTGGGTGACCGCGTCGAAGCCGGCACGCTCATGATGGCGTGCGCGGCCGCGGGCGGCGACATCACCGTCGAGGGGATCGCGCTCTCCGATCTGGAGACGGTGGGCCGCAAGCTCGTGGAGATGGGCGTCGAGGTGATTCCGCTTCCCGACGGCGTGCGGGTGCGCCGAGACGGTCGAATCACGGCGGTCGACGTCCAGACCCTGCCGTTTCCCGGCTTCGCCACCGACTTCATGCCCCTCGCGGTCGCGGCCCTCGCCACCGCCGACGGGACCGCGGTCGTCACCGAGAACATCTTCGACAACCGGTTCGCGTTCGTCGACGAGATGAATCGCATGGGCGCCGACATCCGCACCGAGGGCCGCCACGCGGTCGTCCGGGGCGTGCTTCGGCTCTCGGGTGCGCCGGTGCGGGCCCACGACGTCCGGGCCGGGGCCGCGCTGGTGCTCGCTGGTCTGGCGGCCGAGGGTGAGTCCGAGGTTCTCGCTCCCCACCACGTCGATCGCGGCTACCCGGACCTCCCGGCCAAGCTCCGGGCCCTCGGCGCCGACGTCGAGCGCATCCCGGGTTGATCGCGTCCAACGCCGACGGCCCGCACGGGGAGGTGCCGGCCATCGCGCGCATGAGCACCGCTCACCCCGACTGCAAGTTCCCGTGGCCGTCTCGACGCGCAGCGTACCCGGGCCGTAGCATCGCTTGATGCGCATGGGGCGATCGACGGGCTGCGTTGCGCTCGCCGTCGCGGTCGGTGTCGCGACGGTCATCGTCGGGTCGAGCACGGGCAGCGGTGGTGTCGGGGGTTCGCTCGCTGCTGCCGGTGTCAGTGTGGGATCTGACCAGCTCGACCTGCCGCCGGCGGGGCGTGACGAGCTCGCGTAGCTCTTCGACGACCAGCTGCGCGGGCTCGGGCTCCGCACGACCCGCGCGTCGATCCAACGGCGGCCCTACTAC
>JALHSW010000276.1 GCA_022865365.1 Acidimicrobiia bacterium
AGGAACGGCTCCACCGGAAGCAACGCCTCGCCGCGGCGTTCCGGCTGTTCGGCCGCTTCGGCTTCGACGAGGGCGTCGCGGGGCACATCACCGCTCGCGACCCCGAGCTCCTCGACCACTTCTGGGTCAACCCCTTCGGGATGAGCTTCTCGATGATCAGCGTGTCGGACCTGATCCTGGTGAACCACGAGGGCCGGGTGGTCGAGGGCAACGCGATGGTCAACGGTGCTGCGTTCGCGATCCACTCCCAGATCCATGCCGCCCGTCCAGACGTGATCGCAGCCGCGCACTCCAACTCGGTGCACGGCAAGGCGTGGTCCTCGCTGCGGCGAACCCTGGATCCGCTCACCCAGGACGCGTGCGCGTTCTACGACGACCACGCGCTGTTCGACGACTACACCGGCGTGGTGCTCGACCCCGAGGAGGGGAAGCGCATCGCCCATGCGCTCGCCGACAACAAGGCGGCGATCCTGAGCAATCACGGTCTGCTCACCGTCGGGCACTCCGTGGACGAGGCCGTGTGGTGGTTCATCACGATGGAGCGGACGTGCCAGGCGCAGCTGCTCGCCGAGGCGGCCGGCACCCCGGTGCTGATCGACGCCGACCAGGCCGCGCTCACCGCGACCCAGGTCGGATCCCACGTCGCCGGTCACTTCAGCTTCGCTCCGCTCTACGCCAAGATCACCCAGGACCAACCCGACCTGTTCGACTGACCCGTCGAGCCGGTGGGGTCAGGACCGTTCGGCCTCGACCTGAGTCGCGTATGCCTTCGTGCCGGCGATGAATGCGTTCGGGTCGGCGAACTTCCCGGCAACGACTTCGCCGAACCACTCGGGGACGTAGCCCTCGATCGCGCCCGACTCGAGCATCTCGATGACCGGCTCGACGATTGCTTCGACGGGGAGCGCGTCAACGGCGCTGTGGAACCCGGGTTCGTTGTCGGGGAGGTGGAACAGCTCGGTGTCGATGACGCCCGGGTTCACGATGTGGACCTGCACGTCGGTGTCGCGCAGGTCGACGGCCATGCACTCCGAGAACGCGGTGATCGCCGCCTTGCTCGCGGCATACGCGCCTTCGATCGGAGGGCCGAGGCGCGCCGCGACCGACGACAGGTTCACGATCCGCCCGCCGCGCTCGATGAGTCCGGGGAGCAGGGCCAGGGTGAGGCGCACCGGTGAGAAGTAGTTGATGCGCATGACCGACTCGACCGTTTCGGGGTCGAGTCGCGTCACGTGGCGGCGCTTGGGGATGCCCGCGTTGTTCACGAGGATGTCGACGCCGCCGAGCTCGGCCTCGACGGTTGTGGCGAATCCGACGATGCCGTCGAGGTCGGCGAGATCGATCGCCCACGACCGCGATTCGGGAGCATGGGCGCGGATGCGCTCGAGCACCTCGGCGAGGCGGTCTTCCCGTCGTGCACAGATGCCGATGGTGGCACCGCGCGCGGCGAAGCCCTCGGCGAGTGCGGCCCCGATCCCCGTCGACGCGCCGGTCACGAGCGCGGTCTTGCCCTTGAGTGAGTAGGTCATGGCGCAACCTTCGCGCATTCCTGACGTCGCCGTCAGGTGAGGGCTAGCCTGCGCCGCCGTGACGCTCGACCCGACGACCCCGCTGCTCACCGATCGCGTCGCGATCGTCACGGGTGCGGCGGTCGGCATCGGCCAGGCCGTCGCGCTGGCCTTGGCCCGCTTCGGGGCACATGTCGCGATCTGCGACCGCGACGTCGCGAACCTCGACCTCACCGCCGACGCCATCGAGGCCGAGGGCCGCCGAGTCGTGGCCTCCGAGCTCGACGTGCGCGAGGGCACCGGGGTCGAGGCGTTCCTCTCGACGGTCGCCGCTGAGCTGGGGGCCGTCGACGTCTTGGTCAACAACGCGGGCGGGGGGTTCTTTGCAGGATTCCTCGATGTGAGTGACAAGGGTCAGGACTCGCTGATCCGGGAGAACTTCACGAGCGTCACGAGCTTCGTGCGTTCGACGGTGCCGCGCATGCCCGAGCGGGGCGGGTCGATCCTGAACATCACGTCGATCGAGGCGCATCGCGCCGCGCCGGGCTTCGCCGTGTACTCGGCGATGAAGGCCGCGGTCGCAAGCCTCACGAAGACCCTGGCGCTCGAGCTGGGGCCGCGGCGGATCCGGGTGAACTGCATCGCGCCCGACGTGATCCCGACGCCGGGCATCGGGCTCGAACACGGCGTGCACACGCCATTGCCGATTGCCGGTCACGTTGACGATGTCGCGGGAGCGGCGGTCTACCTCGCCGGTGACCTGAGCCGCTTCGTCACCGGGACGACCGTCCACGTCGACGGCGGCAACTGGGCCTCTGGTGGCTGGGTGCGCACCGCCGACGGCGGCTACACCCTGCACCCGGATGCGGCGGGTCTGGCATGAAGTTCGGGATCGCGCTCGGGCGGCTCAACCCGGCGTTCTTCGTGGAGGCGACGCTCGAGGCCGAGCGGCTCGGGTTCGAGTCGGTGTGGCTCCCCGAGCACCTCATGTTCACGTCGAAGATGAGCCGGTCGCCGCATCCCGGTGAGACACATCCGCCCGTCCCACCCGACACGCCGATCTTCGACGCGTTCGCGTACCTCGCGTTCCTGGCCGGCAAGACCGAGCGCCTTCGTCTCGGGACTCACGTGTACAACCTCGGGCTGCGCCACCCGTTCATCGCGGCGCGGGCAGTGCAGACCCTCGACATCGTCTCGGGTGGCCGTGTCGAGTTCGGCATCGGCGCGAGCTGGCTCGAAGAAGAATGGATCGCGGCGGAGCTGGACTTCGCCACCCGAGGGCGCCGGGTCGACGAGGCGCTCGAGATCTGCAAGCACCTGTGGACCGACGACGATGTCTCGCACCACGGAGAGTTCTTCTCGTTCGACGGTGCGGTGTTCGTGCCCAAGTGCGTGCAGCGGCCGTGGCCGCCGGTCCTCGTGGGCGGTGAGAGCGCTCCGGCACTTCGGCGCGCCGCACGCGCCGGTGACGGATGGATCGGCATGAGCCACGACTTCGAGTCGGGCGCGGCGCAGATCGCCCGCTTGCGTGAGCTCCTCGACACCGAAGGTCGCGACGCCGACGCGTTCCAGTACTGCCTGGGCGGCCCGGTCGACTCCGCCGCCGATGTCGCGCGCTGGGAGGAGATCGGCGTCACCCGCTTGATCATCTCGCCGTGGCGACGCTCCAAGGAAGCGATCGACGGGCTGCGCCACTTCGCCGACACCACCGGCACCGGCGACTGAGGCGCTCGCAGGGTCGGGGCGGTCAATCGGTGAGGTGTGGCCCCTCGGCAAGCGCCGCGTCGGGGTCGGCGTCGAAGTCGCGGATCGTCTCCTTGTGGCGGAGCGCGACCTGGATCTGCTCGGGCTGCATGGTGAAGCAGACGCCGCCCATGAGTCGTTCGAGCTCGGCGGCCCGTTCCACCGCGTCGAGGTCCATGCCGCGACCCATGCCGATGTCGCAGGACCGGCGCAGCACGATGGCCGCCTCGGCGGTATCGACGTCGAGCGCTTCTTCCGCCCAGCGGAAGAAGCCGCGGCGCCACGGGGCGCCGGCATAGGGCTCGGGTGCCACGACCCGGCGGCCGTCGAGCGTCCAGGCGAGCAGCGGCTCACCGTCGCGGTCGCAGCGCACGACCACGTCGCCACCGGCCTGGGCCTGGTGCGGGATCTCGACGTCGTACTGGCGGGTGGTCCCCACCCGTCCGCCCCGCGCCGCGTGGGCGATGCAGAGGCCCGCGAGGTCGAACATGTGGGTGCAGTTCTGCTTCGGGTCGGCGATGTCGCCCACGGCCAGGCAGTGCGGTGACAGCTCCATGCCCTCGAGCGTGTGGAGCCGGTCAGCCGCGGCGGGGCACGTGGTCCAGGGCCAGCGGATTGCCCGGGCCGTCACCTCGTGCACCGACGCTCCGTCGTGGGCGACCCGGACCGTGAAGTAGTGGAAGTCGTCCTCGAGGCCACCGTCGACGACCCCACCTGCAGCATGGTCGGACGCGGTGACCACGAGGCGGAGGCGTCGTCGGTACGCGCCGTGCGGGAAGTGGGTCATGCGCTCGGGACGCTCCCGCCGGGGTAGTTGCCGCCCCCGAACTCCGCGTCGAGTGCGTCGTAGTCGACGGCCCAGCCGTTCCGGGGGAGCGCGTCGACGAACTCGATCGTTCGCGGCTTCTTGTACGACGCGATGCGCGACCGGCAGTGCTCGACGAGCTCGTCGGGCGTGATGGTCGCACCCTCTCGCAGCACGACGATCGCCTTCACGCTCTGCACCCACCGCTCGTCGGGGACGCCGAGGATGGCGCACTCGACCACCGCGTCATGGGCGGCGATGCACTGCTCGACCTCGACCGGGTAGATGTTCTCTGCCGCCGACTTGATCATGCGGGTCTTGGGCCCGACGAACGTGATCGAACCGTCGGCTTCGCGTCGGCCGAGGTCGTTGGTGTGATGCCAGCCGCCGCGTGCTCGGTGCGCGTTCTCCTCGGGTCGGTTCCAGTAGCCGTTCATCACCGTGGGACCGCGGGTGACGATCTCGCCCGGTTCGCCGTCGGCGACATCGCTTCCGTCTTCGTCCACCACTCGAACCTGGAGCAGCGGCGACGTGCGTCCATGTGTACCGATCGCGCCGAGTGCGAGGCACGAGAACGTCATCATGCCGACGGCTTCGGTCTGCCCGTACCCGCCGGGTGCTGCGGCCCAGGGGCTCGGGTCGCGACCTGTCCGCGCGTTCCAGTCGCGACCGGCGGGCACGGTTCGAAGACTCGACAGGTCGTAGCGCCCGTCGGGGTCGGCCGCGAGGATCTGCTCGAAGATCGGGCCGACGAGGAACGCGCCGGTGCAACGCTCGGCCTCGATGACGCGGCAGAGGGTCTCGCCGTCGACGCGGGGGACGAAGACGTTGGTGCCGCCGAACACGAACGTGGCCAGGAGGTGCATGAGGGTGCCGAGATGGAACATCGGCCCGCTGTTGAGGTAGACGTCGTCGCCGCTGGCGCCCGTGAAGTGCCCGTACACGATGCCCTGCTCGATGCACGCGCGGTGCGAGAGCATCGCCGCGTTGGGCCGCCCTCCGAAGGCCGCGGTGTAGATCAGCAGCAGCGGCGTCGACGGGTCGACGGGCTCCTCGAGGTCGTCCGATTTGCCGGTCGCGAGGAACGCCTCGTAGCCATCGAGGTCGGTGTCGTCGGTGTCGTGACGGAGCCATGTCGCGGGGGCCGATGCGAGCGAGCGGGCGGCTCGGACTGCGTCGCCCACCTCGTCCTCCTGCCACACGATCACGCGGGGTGCGAGGTCGTCGATGACGAAGGCGATCTCGTCGGCGGTCTGGCGCCAGTTCGCCGGGCAGCACATAGCGCCGAGCTTCGCGGCGGCGAGCAGCAGCTCCACGATGCGGGCCGAGTTCTGGCCGAGCCACAGCACGCGCTCCCCGGGGCCCACCCCCTCGGCTGCGAGGGCGTGGGCGAGGCGGTTCACCCGCTCGTCGAGCTCGAAGAACGTCCGCCGGACCTCGCCGTCCACCACGGCGAGGTGTGCGGGTCGGCTCCGTCGATGCTCGCGCAGCACATCACCGAGCGTGATCGCGTGCAGGGCGTCCACCGTCAGCCCGCTGCCTTCTACTCGCCGGAGGAGGCGTCGAGGTGCTCGCGGTAGCTCATCGGCAGGAGCTCGATGAGCTGGCCGTCGGGATCACGAACGAAGATCGCCGCGCCGATGTCGGTGCCTTCGAGCACGGCACCGCCGAGTTCCCGGACCCGAGCGCAGGTTGCCGGGATGTCGTCGACGCTCACGGAGATGTGGGTGAGTCCAGGGTCGTTCATCGCGCGTTCGCGGTAGGCGTTAGGCGCGGCACCTTCACCCGCGAAGTGCAGCAGCTCGAGGACCAGGCCATCGCGCCGCAAGTAGCACGCGGTCATCCCGATCGGTGGTGCGAGTCCGAGTAGTCGGTCCGACGGCGAGTCAGGCGGCTGGATCTCGCGTTCCACCTCGAAGCCGAAGACTTCGACGTAGAAGCGGCGCGACCGATCGAGATCGGTCACGCACTGCCCGAGATGGTTGAACGCGCTCATCTGAGGAGATCCTGACACGGACGTCAGGTGCTGTGCCCAGGTCCATGTCGGTGCGGCGCGCGCGGACACTCGAGTGCAGATCCCGTAATGTCGCGTGCTTCACGTCATTCGCCGATCGGCGGGTACGGCACATCGGAAGGGACCACAAGAGATGTACCAAAAGATCATCGTCGCCCTCGTGGCGGTTGCCGCAGTGTCCGTCGGGCTCGTAGCCCCCGTGGCGGGCGCATCGGCGCCGACCAAGGCGAACCCCCAGAAGGTCTGTCAGGCGGTCGCTTCGCAGCCCGACAGTCCGAAGCAGGAGCTCAAGGCGATCCGCTTGGCCCAGTCCGGGAATGTGGCCGCGCTCAAGCAGGCGCTCGTGGCGATGGAGCGGGCGGCCCAGAAGGCGGTCAAGACCGGAAAGTCGGCACCGACCGAGACGAAGGCCTACAACGCGAATCTCGGAAAGGTCTTCGCGTTCGCGTACGAGGAGTGCGCCGACCAGCAGGTCGAGGTGACGGCAACGGACACCTCGTGCGACGGTTTCCCGGCGACGCTCGACACGGGCACATTCGGCGTCAAGATCACGAATCAAGGCGCAAATGATCAGTTCTTCGGTGTCCTGACGGTCGCCGATGATGACTCGCGCAGTCCGCAGGAGATCGTGGACGCGCTCTACGCCACGCCGGACGGCCAGGATCCCGAGGGCATCTCGTTCGTGACCGGAGCCGACGCGCCGAAGGGCGCGAGCGGCTTCGCGTTCGGCACGCTCGAGGCAGGGCGCCACGTCTTCGTCTGTGGCAGCGAGACCGCGGCAATCGGGAGCGGCGAGTTCACGGTCGCCTGATCATCTTGATCTGACCAGCTTGATCTGATCGGGCACATCTGATCGGACGGCAAGAGTCGAACACGGATCGGGCCGGGACATGAGTCCCGGCCCGTCTCCGTTTTCCGACATCGTCAGCGGTCCGCTGGCTCGGTCGGCGACGCAGTCCATCGGTCAGGCCTCGGGCGGACGGACGTTGATCGCGAGGGTGAAGATCGCCTTGCACACCGGCTCGCCGGTGCTGGCGTCCTTCCAGTCGGTCTCGGTCACGTAGAACTCGAGCTTGCCGCCGCTCGACTTCTCCTTCTCGTACACATCGCTGATCGTGCCCGTGCCCTCGAGCACGTCGCCGACCTTGGGCCAGCGGTAGTACTCGAAGGCCTGCTCACCGTGCAGGATCGCGCGTCCCGGGCCGCGGAGCTTCTCGATCGGAAGCCCGGCGGCTCCGCCGGTACCCATCGAGCCCCAGTACGACATGACGAACGGGAAGGTGGGCGGCACGGGGGCCGCCTCGCCGGCGTACACGTCGTCGTCGTCCATCAGCGCTTCGGCGAACACGCGAACGGGGCCCCGCTCGATGACGACGGTCTGGGTGCCGGTGCTCTGGCCCTTGAGGTCTGTGAGTGCCATGCGTTGCTCCTGTTCGAGTCTCGTGCTTGGTCAGGGGGCGGCCGGTTGCCGGAGATGGTGCTTCATCACCTTGCCGGTGGCGTTGCGAGGCAGCTCGTCGACGAAGTGGAGGTGGCGAGGGCGCTTGTAATCGGCGAGCCGGTCAGCGCAGAACAGGGTGAGCTCACCGGCATCGAGGGCGGTGCCGGCGCGCAGCACGATCCATGCCGCGACATCCTCCCCGAGCACCGGGTGCTCCACCCCGGCGACCGCAGCCTCCTGCACGTTGGGATGCTCGAGCAGGACGGCTTCGACGTCGGTGGCGTAGATGTTGTTGCCGCCGCGGATGATCATGTCCTTCATACGGCCGCAGATGTACAGGTAGCCGTCGTCGTCGAGGTACGCGAGGTCGCCGGTGTGCAGCCACCCGTCCTCGGTCCATGTGCTCGCAGTCGCGGCATCGTCCTTGTAGTACTCGCGCTGCTTGCCCGGCATGCGCATGAGGAGCTCGCCGACGTCGTTCGCGGGCACCTCGCTGCTGTCGTCGTCGACGATCCTGATCTCCATCGGCCCGACGGGCCTGCCGACCGAACCCACCCGTCGCGCGATCTCTTCCTTGGGCATGATGATGTACGCGGGTCCGGCTTCACTCATCCCGAACGAGTTGCCGACGCTCGCACCGGGGAGGCGCTCGATCAGCGTGCGGTGTGTATGTGGTGCGATCGGCGCGCTGCCGATCGAGACCTGCACGAGGCTCGCGAGGTTCGCGGCCTCGAACTCGGGGTGCGCGACCAGCAGCTCGGCGAACGAGGGAACGAGCATCGTGTGGGTCGGGCGCTCCTCCTCGACGAAGGCGAGCCAGCGACCGGCGTCGAACTTGGGCTGGTAGTACGCGGTCAGTCCCATCTTCATCGGGTTGTAGATGAACGCGATGCCCGCGAACGTGAACATCGGCGCGCCGTGGAGCCAGCCGCCGCCCGTCCAGCACGGCTCGTTGTTCGGGATCATCGCGACGTTGTCGTGACGCACGGCGATGCCCTTGGGGAGCCCCGTGGTCCCCGACGTGTACATGATGTCGGCGAGGTCGGTGAGCGCGACCGGCACCTGGAAGTCCGAC
>JALHSW010000277.1 GCA_022865365.1 Acidimicrobiia bacterium
GCCGATGTCGGCGGCGACACGGCTCGGGTCGTGATCGAGGTCGAACAGGTGTCGGACACGGGCGACGTGGTGGATGAGCCCATCCCATTTCGGGAGATGGAAGCTCGCGACCAGGTGGTCGCCATCGTGGCGAACCTCGAGCGCACCGGTGAGCCCGTCGACCTCGATCGTCCGACGGTAGACGCCGTCGGCCACCGATTCGACGCCCGGGATCGCGCGCGGTCCGAGGAAGGCGAGCAGGTCGTCCCACGCCAGCGGTGGCTGGAACGTGAGGCGCGTGTCGAGCCCGCCGTCGGCGACGAGTCGATCGGATTGGCGGCGCTTTGCACGAAGTGCCGTCGGTGACGCGTGGAAGATGTCGTGCATCACCCGTGCCATCTGACGCACGGATCCGAAACCGGCCGCGAACGCGATGTCGGCGACCGGGAGATCGGTGTCATCCAGCAGACGGCGCGCGAAGTGGGCGCGGCGGGAGCGCGCCAGCTGGTCCGGGGTTGCCCCCACGTGCTCGAGGAAGAGTCGGCGAAGGTGGCGAGGGCTCACACCGAGGCGGCGGGCCAGGTCGCCTTCGGGTTCGTCGTCGAGCGCGCCGTCGACGATCAAGCGAACCGCCCGACAGACCAGCTCCGGCCCCTGAACCCAAGGATCGGCGTGATGCGTCCGGTAGGGGCGGCATCGCAGGCACGCTCGGAAGCCGTCGGCCTCGGCAGCAGCCGCGCTCTCGTACTCGAGCACGTTCGCGGCATTCGGCGAGGCCGTGCAGCCGGGGTGGCAGTAGATGCCGGTCGTCTTGACGGCCGAGAGGGTCACGCTCTGGTTGTAGCCCACCCACCCCCGCGAGGCCGGACATATTCGGACATGGTCCGACCGTGTCCGAATCCGGCCGATTCTGCGGCCGGGGGACCGGTAGAACGGACGCATGGACCTCGTTGCGATGCACACCCCCGCCGGAATCATCGAGATCGGCGTCGACGGCGGGTCGCTCGTCTCGCTCCTGTTCGTGGACGAGAGTGACGCGCCCCCCGAAGACCCGCCCGATGACCCGTCCGGCATTCTCGAGCGGCTCAGGGCGTATTTCGCCGGCAACCTCGCGGCCGTCGCAGAGATCCCGGTTCGGTTCGACCGGGGCACGGTCTTTCAGCGGGAGGTCTGGACCGCCCTGCAGGACATCCCGGTCGGGGAGACGATCAGCTACGCGGAGCTCGCGCGGCGGGTCGGCCGCCCGCAGGCGTTTCGCGCCGTCGGCTCCGCGAACGGACAGAACCCGATCGGGATCGTCGTGCCGTGCCACCGCGTGATCGCGGCCGACGGGACCCTGGGTGGCTACGCCGGCGGACTCGACCGCAAGCGCTGGCTGCTCGCCCACGAAGGTGCGATGCCCGCGCACGAGCAGACCGTTCCCGGCCTGCTCGTCTGACGCTCGGAGATCATCGACCGGGAGCCTTGCCGCGTGATGGGCTCAGGCGGGCGCGGGCCCGCTTCCGTCGAGCTGCATCACCTGGAGACCGAGCTCCTCGATCAGGTCGAGGCTCACGAAGACGCCGCCGGTGCGCTCGGCCTCGCAGTCGCACAGCACGAGCGTGCCCTCGACCATCGCCTCCATCGATTCGACCATCTCGGGCGTGATGATGTCGCCCGCGACTGCCTCGGCGCCCTCGCTCATGACCGCGGCGCGCGGCTCGACCGTGTTCACCCGCACGCCGGTGCCCCAGAGCTCGATGGCCAGCCCATTGGTGAGGCGATTGAGTGCTGCCTTCGACGACCCGTAGATCGCCATCGTCGCGATGTGGGGCCTGGCGAATGGCGGCCCGGACGCGGGGCGAGCGGTCGCGCTCGAGAGGTTCACGATCCAGCCTTCGCCTGCGGTGGTCATCCCCGGGAGCACGGCCTGGATGAGGTCCAGCGGGGCGTGGAAGTTGATCTCGTACGTGAGGCGGCGGCGCTTCAAGGGGAAGTCGGTGAGAGGTTGGTACATTGCCGCCGCGGCGTTGTTCATCAGGATGTCGATCGGACCGCCCAGCGCTTCCACCGCTTCCGGCGCGATGCGGGCGCGGTCGTCGGCGTCGGCGAGATCGGCGACGACGAGCGCGGCCTGGCTCCCGTGGCGTGCGATGCGATCAGCCGTCTCCTCGAGGCTGCCCGAGAGGGTGGGATGCCGATCGAGCGTGCGTGCGGTGATCGCGACCGCGGCGCCTTCCGCGGCGAGGCGCTCGGCCACCGCGGCACCGATGCCGCGGCTCGCGCCGGTGACGAGGGCGCGACGGCCCTCGAAGCGACGGCGGCCTTCCGAAGCCGGCATCAGGAACGCCCCGAGAGGAACGCTTCCGCCGTCTCGCAGACGTAGTCGATGTCATCGTCGTCCAGGCCGTGGCTCGACGGGAGCACGAGCCCCTGCTCCATGACGCGATCGGCGTTGGGAAGGCCGCCGGCGGCGACACGGTGCTTGATGCCCTTGAACGCCGGCTGACGCAACACGTTCCCGGTCCACACCATGCGGGTGTCGACGCCGTTGCTCTCCATGTGCTGCTGGAGCTCGGCGCGGCGTATGCCCGATTCGGGACGGATGAGGATGGGGAAGAGGTGCCAGCCCGTGTCGAGACCCTCCAGCGTCCGGGGGAGGACGATGGCGTCGGGGTGGCCGGCGAAGTACGTGGAGAGTCGCTCGAAGTTGCGTTTGCGGCGGGCCAGGTTCATGGGCAGCTTCTGGAGCTGCACGAGCCCGAAGGCGGCGCTCACCTCCGACGGCTCGAAGTTCCACCCCGCCTCGTCGAAGATGAAGAGGTTGTCGTACTCGAGGCCGTCGACGTCGGAGAAGAACCGTCTGTCGACGCCGCGGCGCGAACCGAAGAGCTGTGGTTCGGAGCGCCGACCCCAACGGCGCAGGAGCAGGCACCGGTCGAGCAGTGCCTCGTCGTCGAGGAGCACCATGCCGCCGGTCCCCATCGCGGTGATGATGTGGGAGAGGGCAAAGCTCGTGACGGTGATGTCGGAGCGTGTGCCCGTCGGCGCCCCTCGCAGCATCGAGCCCAGCGCGTCGCAGGAGTCCTCCACCACCTGGAGGTCGTGGCGATCTGCGATCTCCCGGATGGTGTCCCAGTCGGGAGCGTTCCCGATGAGGTTGGGCGCAAGGATCGCCTTCGTCTTCGGACCGATCGCACCCTCGATGGCCGCGACGTCGATGTTGTAGGTATCGGGCTCCACGTCGACGAACACCGGGACGAGTCCGGCGCGCAACATCGGGGCGATGTCGGTCGAGAACGTGACGGCTGAGGTGATGATCTCGTCGCCGGGGGCGAGACCGAGCAATTCGACGGCCAGGTAGAGCGCCGACGATCCCGAGTTGCACATCGCGCCGTGCTGCTTGCCGAAGAGCTCGGCAACCTGCTGCTCGAAGGCTCGAACGTTCTTCCCGATGCGCAGTGCCGTCGGTCCGCCTCGCAGAACTTCGACGACCGCGTCGATCTCTGCTTCGTCGTGGACGCTTCCGGAGTACTCGATCCGACGCATGGTGTGGGTTCTCCTCCGGTGTCGTCCCGGCGGGCAGCATTCCACGGCTCGGAGCGGGCTGTCCGATGCCTAGGCTGGCGCCCAGGAAAGAGGAGGAACACATGGATGGCGAACCACTCGACGAAGCAGCGTTGGCCGTGCTCGCGGACCGTCGCGACGAGCTTTCCGCGCGGTACCTGCACCCGCAGGGCAAACGCCCGGTGTCGAGTGCCCGCGGCGTGCATCACGTCGCGCTCCTGTGTGCCGACGTCGAGCGCACGATCCGCTTCTACCAGGACCTCCTCGAGTTCCCCCTCACCGACCTCTTCGAGAACCGTGACTACCTGGGCTCTACACACTTCTTCTTCGACATCGGGCACGGCAACGCCCTCGCCTTCTTCGACTTCCCTGGGCTCGACCTCGGGCCGTACGCCGAGGTGCTCGGCGGGTCGCACCACCTCGCCATCTCGGTCCTGCCCGAGCAGTGGGAGCACCTCAAGGCGAAGCTCGAGGCCTCCGGGGTCGAGCACGAGGTGATCAGCGGGTCGTCGGTCTACTTCCGCGATCCCGACGGTGCCCGCCTCGAGCTGATCAGCGATCCGCTCGGTGAGATGTACGGCAACCGGGTGATGTGAGCACGCCAACCACGCGAACCACCGACGTGGCGTTGGCTCACACGCGCTCGATCCGGCTGGCGTGCTTTGCCGTCGTGTGCGGTTTGCTCCTCGTCGCGCTGTACGTGGTCGCGACGCGGACGCACTGGGGCCAGACCGTCGATGACGCGGCGCTGGACGGGCGCACGACGCGAGCGACGGTGCTCACCGCGACCAATCGCGTCCTGAACACGATCAGCATCGCGTCACTCGTGCTCGGGAGCACTGCGATCGTGCTCGTCGCGTTCGCCCGGCGGCGGCCCCACCTCGCGATCGCCGCGGCGGCGGTGATCCTGGGTTCCAACGCCACGACCCAGGTCCTGAAGAAGGTCCTGCTCGGCCGGCCCGACCTGGTGGGGCGGCCCGATCCTCTGGGGATGCTCAACACCCTCCCGAGTGGGCACTCGACGGTCGCCATGGCGCTCGCGGTCGGGCTCGTGATCGTCGTTCCGGCTCGAGCCCGACCCATCGCCGCGCTCGGTGGCCTCGTCTACGCGACGTTCGTCGGCGCGGGCACGGTCACCGCAGGGTGGCATCGCCCGAGCGACGTGGTGGGCGCGTACCTCGTCGTGATGGTGTGGGCCGGCGGGTCGCTCGCGCTCCTGATCGTCACCGAGGGGGCCGAGCGGACGCGTCAGGCGCGGCTGCTCCAGCGGATCTCGTCGATCAGCCCGTTCTTCGCCGGCGTCGGAGTCGGCCTGTTGCTCGGTGCGATGCTCGGAGTCGCCGGGACCCTCGTGGCCGCGCGAGAGCAGCAGCTCGACGCGGTCAACCTCGGTGCCGCGTACGCAGCGTCGATCGCGACGATCGCGGGAGTGGCGCTGGTGCTGTTCGTGGTGTTGCTCTCGATGTTGCGCGACCTCTCCCTCGACCCACCGAACGCGGACATCGCCGAGCTCTTCGCCGACGTGGCGGCGTAGTCAGCCACACGGCGTGGGGTAGCGTCGAGCGCATGGCCGATGAGCAGTTGCCCGAGCGGGTGCTCGTGGTCACCGCACACCCGGACGACGTCGACTTCGGCGCCGCGGGCAGCGTCGCGACCTGGACCGATGCGGGTGTGGAGGTGTCGTACTGCATCGTCACCGACGGCGACGCGGGCGGCTTCGATCGATCGGTGCCGCGGCGCGTGATGGCCGAGATCCGCCGCGCCGAGCAGAGCGCGGCGGCGAAGGTGGTCGGGGTCGAAGATCTGTACTGGCTCGGGCACCCCGATGGGCGAGTCGAGTCCACGCTCGAGCTCCGTCGCGACGTCTCACGGGTCATCCGCATGGTCCGTCCCCAGCGCGTCGTCACCCAGTCGCCCGATCGCAACTATCAGCGGATCTACGCGAGCCATCCCGACCATCTCGCGACGGGAGAGGCCGCGCTGTGCGCCGTCTACCCCGACGCTCGAAATCCGTTCGCCCACACGGAGCTGCTCGACGTGGAGGGTCTCGAGCCCTGGACCGTCCCCGAGGTGTGGCTGATGGCGACGGCGGCCCTGGATCGGTTCGTCGACATCACCGATGTCGCCGACCGCAAGCTGGATGCACTGCGGAGCCACACGAGCCAGCACCCCGACCCGGACGCGCTCACCGGCCTGATCCGCGGGTGGGGTGCCATGATCGCCGGGCTCGCCGGGTTCCCCGAAGGCCGCGTCGCAGAGGGTTTCCTGGTCGTCGACACCGCCTGAGCCCGAGTTCCCGAACCCGGTTTGCCGAGCCCGGGTTCGGGATCAGTGGGCGCAGATGACGCTGCGGATGACCTCACCGTCGGTCATCGCCCGGAAGCCGTCGTTGATCTCGTCGAGGTCGAGCTTGCGGGTGACCATGTCGCCGACGTCGAGCCGTCCTGTCTCGATGAGGCCGATCAGGAGCGGGAAGTCGCGTCGCACCTGCGCTGATCCGTACACACAGCCGAGCAGTCGCTTCTCCTGCAAGATCAGCGGGAAGCTCGGGATCGAGACCATCGCGTCGGAACGGGGGACGCCGACCGCGATCGTCGTCCCGCCGGCACGGGTGCAGTTGAACGCCTGCGTGATGAGGTCGGGGCTCCCGAGCACCTCGAACACGAAGTCGCCGCCGCGTCCGCCGGTGAGCGCGAGCACCTGCGCCGCCACGTCGCCGACGGTCGGGTCGATCGCGTCGGTGGCGCCCAGCTTGAGCGCGGTGTCGCGCTTGAGGGCGACCGGGTCGACGGCGATGATGCGCGAGGCACCGGCGATGCGAGCGCCCTGGATGACCGCCTGGCCGACACCGCCGCAGCCGATCACCACCGCGCTCGAGCCGGGCGTGACCTTCGCGGTGAAGAGCGCCGCGCCGACACCGGTGGTGACGCCGCAGCCGATGAGCGCGAGCATCTCGTCGGGCAGGTCGGTCTCGACCTTCACCAGCGACATCTCGGCGCAGGTCATCTGCTCGGCGAACGTGCCCAGCCCGGTCATCGTGGGGAGCAGCGTCCCGTCGCTGCGTGTGGCGCGGGGGTTCATCATCACCGTGTACGTGTTCTCACAGAGGTTCGACTGGTCGTTGTGGCAGAACCAGCAGACACCACAGGCGGGGATGAAGGAGCCGATGACCCGGTCGCCCACCTCGAGCCGGTTGACCTCTGCGCCGACGAACTCGACGACGCCCGTGCCCTCGTGACCGAGGATCGCGGGGGGCGGCATCGGGAGGGTGCCGTCGATCACCGAGAGGTCGGAGCGACACAGCCCGCTGGCCGTGATCCGGACGACGACGTCACCGGGCCCCGGGTCGGTGGGCGTCACGTCCTCGACGGAAAGGGGGCCGTTCTGCTCGGTGAAGATGGCGGCGCGCATGTGGATCCCCTTGCTGGTGGGCCGTGGGTGGCGGGCTGCAAACGTCGGGCTGTCCCCTACTGCGGTGACGACGTTATCGCGCCCGGCGTCCGCGGGCCGGGGCGGGCGAGGCTCGACCTCGGGTCCCGCCATGCTCAGGACTCGTAGT
This sequence comes from Acidimicrobiia bacterium, assembly GCA_022865365.1. GTDB lineage: Bacteria > Actinomycetota > Acidimicrobiia > IMCC26256 > PALSA-555 > JALHSW01. The sequence continues at coordinate 7,085 of JALHSW010000277.1, forward strand.
CCCGCCGCCCGGCTGCCCCCCATTGTTCGTAGGAGTCAAGGAAGTCCTGGCCGACCGGGTCCATGCCGCGCACCGCGCCGACGTCGGTGACGCGACCGCCGTCGACGATCGTGGCCCGTTGCGTCGGGCTCGCCGGAGACATCCGGGGACGCTACCGCCCCGTAGGCTCGCCGAGATGACGGACGGGCTCCTTGCCGGGCGGGTGGCGATCGTCACCGGAGGCGGTGGCGGCATCGGGCGCGGGGTCTCGGAGCGCTTCGCCGCCGAGGGTGCGCAGGTGCTCGTCGCCGAGATCGATCCCGAGCGGGCCGCGGCCACTGCGACGGCGATCAGCGCGGCGGGTGGCATTGCGCGCGCCGTCATCGCCGATGTGCGCGAGCCGTCCGAGGTCGACCGCGTCGTCGCGTCGACGCTCGACGCGTTCGGTTCGGTCGACGTGCTCGTCAACAACGTCGGTCACTACGGCGGTGCGCGGCGTCCGTTCCACGAGCAGGACCGCGACGAGTGGAACGACCTCTATCGTGTGAACCTCGAGCACGCGTTCCTGTGCTCGAAGGCCGTGCTCCCGACGATGGTCGAGCATCATCGCGGCGCGATCGTGAACGTCTCGACCATCGAGGCGTTCCGAGGCATCCCGAGCCGCGCCGCGTACGCTGCGTTCAAGGCCGGCGTCACCGGCTTCACGAAGAGCCTGGCGCTGGAGTACGCGCAGCACGGGATCCGCGTGAACGCGATCGCGCCCGACGTCACCGAGACGCCTCAGGTGCCGTACTCGCGGTGGGTGAAGCCCGAGGACGAGCACCTCGTGCCGGTCTGGGTACCGATAGGACGATTCGGGACGCCCGACGACCTGGCCGGGGTCGCGCTGTTCCTCGCCTCCGACCTGTCCGCCTTCGTGACGGGCACGACGGTGCACGCCGACGGGGGGACGTTCGCGGCCGGGGGCTGGTTCCGGACCGAGGAGGGCGGCTGGACGAACCGCCCCCGCCGCCCCTGATGCGCGCCTGGCGCGTGCACGAGCTCGGCGAGCCGGGCGACGTGATGGTGCTCGATGAGATCGAGGCGCCGGTCGCGGGTCCCGGTGGGGTGCTGCTCGACGTCGCCGCGGCGTCGCTCAACTTTCCCGACGTCTTGATGTGTCGGGGCAGGTACCAGGAGAAGCCGAAGCTGCCGTTCGTCGTGGGGGGTGAGGTCGCGGGAACCGTCGCCGGGCTCGGTGAGGGCGTCACCGGCTTCGAGGTCGGCCAGCGCGTGCTCGCGCTCACCCGCACCGGTGGCCTGTGCGAACAGGCGGTCGCCGACGCGGCGGTGACGTTCCCGATCCCCGACAGTCTCGAGCTCGCGCCGGCCGCCGCGCTGCACATCGTCTACCAGACGGGCCACATCGGCCTGCATCGGCGCGCCGGACTTCGCGCCGGTGAGACGCTCCTCGTGCACGGCGGCGCCGGTGGGGTCGGATCCGCGGCAATCCAGCTCGGGGTCGCGGCGGGCGCACGCGTGATCGCCACCGCGGGCGGCGCCAAGAAGGTCGAGGTGTGCCGCCAGCTCGGGGCGGAGGTCGCGATCGACTACCTCGCGGACGACTTCGTGATGGCCGTGAAGGACGCCACCGAGAACCGCGGGGCCGACGTGATCTATGACCCGGTTGGCGGCGATGTGTTCGACCGGTCCCTCAAGTGCATCGCGTGGGAGGGCCGTCTCCTGGTGATCGGGTTCGCGAGCGGTCGGATCCCAGAGCTCCCGGTGAACCGGGCGCTCCTCAAGAACTGCTCCGTGGTCGGAGTGAACTGGGGAATGTACAACCTCATGAATCCGGAGCTCATTCGTCGCACGCACGACGACCTCATGGCGCTGCACGCGGCAGGCAAGATCGCGCCCCTCGTGTCGGAGATGTTGGGGATGGCGGAGGCTCGCTCTGCCACGCAACGACTCGCCGACCGCGGCACCGTCGGCAAGATCGTCATCAACACGACCAGCACCACGACCGGGCCAGTCGCTTGAGCGCACCGTTCGCCCACCGCCTCCTGCTCGTCCGACACGGCCAGTCGACCTGGAACGCCGAACAGCGCTGGCAGGGCCAGGCCGACCCGCCGCTGTCGTCTCTCGGTGAGCGCCAGGCCTCCGCCGCCGGAGCGGCCGTGCAGCACCTCGCCCTCACCCGCATCGTCACGTCCGACCTCGTGCGGGCACGCCGCACCGCTGAGCTCCTCGCCCCACCCGGGACCGCGGTCACCGCCGACCCGGCGCTGCGCGAACGACACGCCGGCGACTGGACCGGGCTGACCCGTGCGGAGATCGACGAGAGGTATCCCGGCTGGATCGACGACCATCGCAGCCCCCCTGGCTTCGAAGGCGACGAGCCGCTGCTCGAGCGCCTGCTCCCGGTCGTCGAGGCGCTCCTCACGGACCGCGACGTCCCGGCTGCGACCCTGGCGGTCACCCATGGTGGGGTGATCCGGACGATCGAGCGGCACTTCGGCGCGCCGAGCACGCCGGTGCCCAACCTCGGGGGCCGCTGGCTCCACGTCGAGGCCGGGCGCGTAGACGCGACGATCCTCCTCGGTGACCGCGAGGTTCTCGTCGA
>JALHSW010000278.1 GCA_022865365.1 Acidimicrobiia bacterium
CCGAGTTGGATGAGCTGAGGACCTGGCCGACCGAGCGGTTGCGCGCGGGTCGCGACGAGGCGTCGTCGCAGGAGCGTCGGGCGCGGATGCGTCGCGTCAGGTTCGACCGGGTGCTCGACGAACGCGGCGCGACGGGAGGGCGCGACGCGGTGGAGTGGGTGCAGAGCCGTGACATGGTCCGGTCCTCGACCGCCCGCGCCGAGGTCGAGGTTGCCCGTAGCCTCGAGTCGCTCCCGCACCTCGCCGCGGCGGCTGAAGCCGGTGAGCTCTCCTTCGATCAGCTCGAACATCTTGTGCAGCTCGCGAGCCCCGAGAGCGACGCGGAGTGGGCCCGGCGGGGTCGCAGCACGGCGCCGAACGATCTGGCGCGCCTGGTGCGTCGCCAACGGGTCGTCACCGAGGCCGAGGCCGCGGCCCGCCACCAGGCCCGGGAGTTCCGGTGGTGGCGTCACGGGGAGGTGCTGCGGGTCAGTGGGCAGATCCCCGACGTGCAGGGTGTCTACGTCGAAGCGGTCCTCGAGCACATCGTCAACGTCATGAAGCCACCCAAGGGTGAGGCGTGGGACACCCGGGCGCATCGCGGTGCCGACGCGGTGGTCGCGCTCTGCCGCTCGTACCGATCTGGTGCTGGGGACCCCTACCCGGAGGCGCCCCGCACGAAGCCCTGGACGCCGCGGATCGTGGTCCACGTGGGCTCGAACGCCCAACCGGAGGTCAACGGGCTCCCGATCTCCCACGGGACCGTGCAGCAGCTCATCGCCGACGGTGCTCGCGTGCGCGAGGTCCACGACGACGACTCCCTCGCTCCCGCAACCGGCGACGCGATCCCGACCGCGTTGCGTGACTACTTGACCGGCCGCGACCCGAGGTGTCGCGTCCCCGGGTGCGAGCGCACCTTCGGTCTCGACGCGCACCACCTGATCCCCCGCAGTCAGGGTGGCCCCACCGACAAGCACAACCTCGCGATGATCTGCAAGATCAACCACCGCCAGGCGGTCCCTCACGGCCCCTACGTCCTCGAAGGCGACCCCGAACAGCCCGATGGGCTCACCTGGCGCCGCGTCGACGAACCGGGCCAGGGCACCGGCGACGCCCGCGCCGGCCCCGCCGCCTGAACCACGCCACCTGACCGGTCCGACTCCCCAACCGACCCGACCTTCCCAACCGAACGCCGGCCTCTGCGCGGACGTTCCTCGGCTTCGGCGATCACGTACCTGCTACCGGAACGCCTCCTAGTCAGCAGGTGGGTTCCAGACCGGCGGCCGCTTCTCGGCGAAGGCGGTGGCGCCCTCGATCGCGTCGCCGCTGCCGAAGACCTCTGGCACGAGCTCGTAGGTGCGGGCCCATCCGGCTTCCTCCGACAGGTCGACGGCGTCGCGCAGCAGGCGCCGGCCGACCCGCACCGCGGTCGGCGAGTTCTCGCCGATGCGCTCGGCGAGGGCGACGGCCTCGTCGACGACGGCGTCCGCGGGCACCACGCGGTTCACGAGGCCGAGCTCGTAGGCCCGGGCGACGGGCATCTGATCCCCGGTCATCACGATCTCGAGCGCGGTGGTGAGCGGCACCCGCTTGGCGAGGCGGATCGGTCCGCCACCGGCGGCGAGCAGACCCCGCTTCACCTCGGGCAGCCCGAACGACGCGGTGTCGGCGGCCACGACCAGGTCACAGGCCAGCACGAGCTCGAAGCCTCCGGCCAGGGCCGGGCCGTTCACCGCGGCGATGACGGGTTTGGGGAAGTCGCGGCGCACGAGCCCGCCGAAGCCCCCCTTGGGTGTGTCGATCTCGCCCCCACGACCGCTCGCCACGACCTTGAGATCGGCCCCGGCGCAGAAGATCGGTCCGGTGCCGGTGATGACCACGGCGCCGACGGAAGGGTCGTGCTCGACGTCGTCGAGGGCGGCTTCCATCGCTTGCGACAGCTCGGGGTTCATCGCGTTGCGAGCCTCGGGGCGGTTCAGGCGCAGGATCTCGACGCGACCCCGTTGTTCCCGTTCGAGCACCATCGAGCCTCCAGGATCCGTGTCGCAGCCTCCGCGACGGCGGGCGCGCACGATAGCAACGCCCAACTCGGGCAGACTGGGGCACCCACGACCCCATCCGTTTCTCAGGGAGGCGACCATGGCCACCACGACCCCGTCCCGTACCGGCGGATCCACCGACCAATTGCCGGGCGCCGACACCACGACGGCCCCGTTGCCCGAACCCGCGTCCGACGCCACACCCGACACCGGTGAGTGGCTGCAGCAGCGCATCCCGGGTGCGATGGCCGCCACGGTTGGCCTCTCGTGGTACGCGCTCTTCGCGGCCAGCGCGGCGGTCGAGCCCGAGACGTCGAACGCGGTTCCCGTGATCGGCTTGGTGCTCGGCGTGGCGTTGCTCGGCGCGATGCTGGCGACGGGCATCGGTCTCGCTGCGTGCCGCCGATGGGGCCTGGTCGCGGCGCTGGGTGCGTCGGTCCTGCTGGTCGCGTCGGCGGTCGCGTGCCCCACCACCGGGCACCACACGATCGGGACGTGGTGGTTCTTCCAGATGGCGTGCTCGTTCGCCGCCGTCGGCGTGAGCGTCGTGGCGCTACGTCGCACCCTCACCACCTAGCGCGTCGGCCGAGCGGGCTGGTGGGCCTAGTTGGTAGGGGCGCTCGGCGACTGGTCGATCATCTGTGGATCGCGCACCTCGGCGTCGAAGTCGGGGCGTGCGACCCGGATCACGAGCAGCGCGACCCCGAGCAGCACCGCGGCCCCGGTCGTCGTCGCGCGCAGGCCGATCTCGTCGGCGAGGGTTCCCTGGATGATGCTCCCGAGCGGGTACAGGATGCCGAGGAGGACCATCAGCGCGCTCATCACGCGGCCGCGCAACGCGTCGGGTGCGCGTAGCTGCGCCACCGTCGTGAAGCTCGAGAGACACCCGAGGTAGGCCGCGCCCACGAAGAAGATCGCGACGACGGCGAGGGGCAGCGACGGTGCGAGCGCGTAGAGGATCAGGGTCACCGGTAACACCCCTACCGCGCTGAGCAGCACCCGGCGGTGGCCGAACCGATAGGACAGCCCGCCGAGCGAGACCGCCATGAGCACCGCGCCGGCCCCTTGGGCAGTCACGAGCGCCGCGGTGCCGCTGCTCCCGTCGTCGAACAGCTTGAACGCAACCGCTGGAACGAGCGCGATGAATGGCGCGGCGAGCAGCGAGTTCAACGCGAGGTAGGTCATGACCGCACGGATACCCGGTTCGCGTACCGAGAACCGAGCGCCGTCGCGGATGGCAGACGCGATCGACTCACCTTCCTTTGGGGTGGGCGGCGGTAGCCGCAGCGGCGCGATCGCGGCGATCACCGCGAGGAAGCTCACCGTGTTGACCGCGAACGCCATCTCGAAGCCGCCGAAGGCGATCACGACTCCCGCGAGCAGCGGCCCGATGACACGCCCGAGATTCCATTGCGCGGCACCGAGCGCGACCGCCGAGGCGAGCTCGTCGCGGGGGACGAGGTCGGGCATCAGGCTCTGGTACGCGGGGAAGGCGAGCGCGCCGGCGCAACCGGAGATGAACACGATCAGCGTGACAGCCCACGGCTCGGCTGCCCCGACCGCAGCGAGCAGGGTGAGCACCCCGGCGAGGATCGCCTGGATCGTGCTCATCGTGATCAGCAGTGGGCGCCGGGGAACCCGGTCGGCGAGCGCACCCCCGACCGGTCCGAGCAGCGCCATCGGCACGAAACCGGCGGCCGCGACGAGGCCCGTCCAGCTCACCTGGCCGGTCGCCTTGGTCACGAGGATGCCGACGGCGACCGTCTCCATCCACGTGCCGATGTTCGACGCGAACGCACCGGTCCAGAAGGCGGCGTATCGGCGGTGGCGGAACGGCGCGAACGAACGAGGGAGTGCCATGGGCGAGATCACGGTACCGCTGCGACGCCGCCACTCCGACCGTGCCAGCATCGACGGATGCGTCGGGTGCTGGTCGTAGTCGAGGCTGCGGCCCTGATCGGTTCGATCGTTGCCGGTTCGATCGTTGCCGGTTCGATCGTCGCGGCGCCTGCCGGCTCGCGATCCGACGGCCTCGACACCACCGTCACCGATGTCGTCGATGGCGACACGATCAGGGTCGACGGCGGAGCGCTCGTCCGCCTCATCGGGATCGATACCCCGGAGGTATCCGGCCCGTACCGCGACGAGGAGTGCTTCGGGCGGGAGGCCTCACGACGCACGACGGCACTCATCCCGCGAGGGACGAAGGTGAAGCTCGTCTTCGACGTCGAGCACCGGGACCGCTACGACCGACTCCTGGCGTACGTGCACCGGGTGAGCGACGGCCTGTTCGTGAACGCGAGCCTGGTCCGTGACGGATACGCAGCATCGCTCACGGTGCCGCCGAACGTGCACGACGCGGAGCGGTTCCGTCGCCTCCAACGCGAAGCGCGTGAGAAGCAGCGCGGCTTGTGGAAGGCCTGCTGAGCACCTACTCGACGATGTCGACCAGGGCCGGCCGGAAGAGGTCGCTCACGCAGAGATCGTCGACCCGCGGTGCGCCGTCCCATCCGAGCGCCTCGATCTGACGACGGCTACGCCGGCCCGTGATCGAGCGCAGGAACTCGAACCGGGACACCCTCAGGGTCGTGGCGGATCCCGGCGCGCCGAAGATGTCGGCCTCCCCGGCATCGGTGACGAGATGGATCGGGGGACGGAGCCGCGAGTCATCGGGCGACGCGTCGGCCGGCGCCCGCATGTTCGTCACGATCCAGTCGAACGCGATCGCCTCGGCGGCCGAGTCTCGGCGTCCCGGCTCACCGAGCGCGCCGCGGATGTCCTGTTCGTGGGTGAATGCGTCGAAGAGCATCTGGCCCATGCCGGGGCCCAACGCGTTCATCTGACCTTCGACGAAGGTGGCGTGCTCGTCCCAGTCGTCGAGCAGCCGTCCCGTGGCCCAATCGGCCCGCTTGGCCACCTGCGCGGCCGTCCACTCGTCACTCGCGACCCCGGTCATGTTTCCCTGGGTGATGTCGTCGCAGACTCCGGCAAGGTGCGCGGCGATGTCGCGCACACGCCATTCGGGTGTTGCGGGTGCGATCACGTCGAGCTCAGCGTCGCTCCGGGAGCGCAAGAGCTCCATCAGAACCACGCGCACGTCGTGGTACGCCCCGGCGTAGTCGGGGTTCGGTGTCGTCATTCGGTTGCGGCGACGCCGGTCGGGCACGTGAGACCCGTACCGCCGATTCCGCAGTAGCCGCCGGGGTTCTTCGCGAGGTACTGCTGGTGGTA
>JALHSW010000279.1 GCA_022865365.1 Acidimicrobiia bacterium
AGCCGACGCAGACGGTGAAGACGCTCCAGGGTGAAGAGATCACGATCACGGTCAACGACGACGGCACGGCAACCATCACCGACGCCAACGGGAATGTGGTGAACATCACTGCCACTGACCTCAAGGCGAAGAACGGTGTCGTGCATGCGATCGACGGCGTCCTGAAGCCGGACAACTTCCTGTAGCCGTCGGCCTAGCGACCGCGGCGTGGGAGGGGACCCCCCGGTTTCTCCAACCCCCTCCCACGCCGTCCCCCCGCTCCAATCGTCCTCGCGGCCCGCGCTGCTCTCCTCCTCGCGCAGCCGAAGCAGCCAGAGCTCAGATAGCGTGAGCCGGTCCATGGAGCGTCGAGCGCCCATCAGCCTCACGGTCGCCGCCGAGCGGCTCGGCGTCCACTACATGACGGCCTACCGCTACGTGCGGACCGGTCGCCTTCCGGCTACCCGCGACGGGGTGCAATGGCGTGTCGATCCTGTCGATATCGACCGATGGCTCAGTGAGACACCCCCGCCGGCATCGCGCGGGTCGCGGGCCGGGGCGCGCCATCGGCTCGAGCACCGGATGGTGGCCGGCGATGTGGTGGGGGCGTGGTCGATCATCGAGCGCACGCTCGCTTCGGGCGCCACTCCTGCCGAGATCTATCTCGAGCTGCTCATCCCGTCGCTCCGGTCGATCGGCGGACGCTGGGCGACCGGTGCCCTCTCCATCGTCGATGAGCACCGGGCTTCGGTCACGGCCCAGCGGCTCATCGGGCGGCTCGGCCCGAGGTTCCTCCACCACGGCCGCACCCGCGGCACCGTCGTGATCGGCGCGCCGTCGGGTGATCTGCACGCGCTGCCATCGGCGATCATGTCCGATCTGCTGCGTGATCTTCGCTTCACCGTCGTCGACCTCGGTGCCGGCGCCCCACCCGGAACCTTCGTCGATGCGACTCGCGACGTCAGCCGTCTGCTGGCAGTGTGTGTCGGGGTTTCCGGCGGGGGCTGCGACGACGCGATCGCGGCAACCGTCGCGGCCGTCAAGGAGGCGGGCGTCGCGGCGCCGGTGCTGGTGGGCGGGGGCGGCGTTGCCGACGCGGACCACGCCCGACGACTCGGCGCCGACGGGTGGACCGGTGCTGACGCCCGAACGGCGCTCGCGGCGATCGAGGCGACGGCTCCGCGACCCCGACCACCAAGACCCCGGCCACCACGTCCGCGCACTTGATCGTGCCGCTTGGATTCATGAAAACGAGATCGTCTGTGTAACGATATGGGCATGAGACTGGCCCTCCGGGAGATGCGCCGCGCCAAGGTGCGCTTCGGGATGCTCATGGGCGCGGTCGGGCTCCTCGTCTTCCTCATCCTCTTCCAGCAGACGCTCCTCACGACCCTGCTGAACTTCTTCTCCGGCGCGCTCGAGAACCAGTCGGCCCAGGTCGTCGTCTACAACGCAGAAGCCCGTAAGAACCTCGACGGCAGCGTCGTGACCCCCGAACAGATCGCGCAGACTGCCGCCGTTCGTGGCGTGGCCCGCGCCGAGCCACTCGGCCAGGGAACCTTCACGGTGCGCACGTCGGAGGAGACGCTCGACGCGTCGATCTTCGGGTACGTGCTGGGCGGCCCGGGAGCACCGACCCGTCTCGAGGAGGGACGCCTGCCTCGGGGCGCCGGCGAGGGTGTCGCCAGCGACATCGATGCCGACCGGGGGTTCGCGATCCGCGACCGGGTACGGGTGCTCGGCCCCGAGGGGAGCACGCCTATCCGCATCGTCGGGCTGGCCTCGAAGAGCCGCTTCAGCGTCAGCCCCACGATCTTCGTCTCGTACCCGACCTTCGAGGCGGCCACGCGCACCAAGAACCCGGACGCGGCCTTCATCACGCCGTCGGTGGTCGCGGTGACCCCCGAAGGCGGGGTCGACCCCGAGGTGCTGGCGAATCGGATCACCCGTCAAGTCCCCGGCGTCGAGGCGCTCGATCGCGCGACCGCGGTCGACTCGTTGCCCGGGGTCTCCGGTACCACGACGTCGTTCACCATCATCCTCACGCTCGCGTTCATCGTGGTGACCCTGGTCGTCGGGATCTTCTTCGTGATCCTCACGGTCCAGAAGGCGAACTCACTCACCCTGCTCCGGGCCATCGGTGCCGGCACCGGCTATCTGACCCGCGCGCTGCTGGTGCAGGTGTTCGCAGTCGTCATCGGGGGCGTCGCGGTCGGCGCCGCCCTGCTGGCGATCGCTGCACTCGGGTCGAGCCCGACGTTCCCCATCGCGTTCGACGTCGGCACCGTGCTCACGCGTGGCGCCCTCGTCGCGATCCTCGCGGTCATCGCATCGTTGGCCGCGATCCGGCGCGTGCTGCGTCTCGACCCGGTGGAAGCGACCGTTCCGATGGGAGCGACCCGATGAGGCTCGCGCTCCGAGAGCTGCGCCGCAGCACCCGTCGATTCGTCCCGACCACGGCCGCGCTCGCGCTACTCGTGATGCTGCTGCTGTTCCTGGGCGGGTTGCTCGACGGTCTGTACCTCGGATCGACCGGAGCGTTGCGCGCGCAGGACGCCGACCTCGTCGTCTACTCGGATGCGAGCCGCGACTCCGTCATCCGGTCGCGCATCGATGCGCCGCTCCGAGCCGAGATCGAGTCGGTCCCCGGGGTCAGGGCGACCTCCGGGCTGGGGTTCGCGCTCGTCGGGGCACGCGTCCCAGGAGAGTCGGAGCTCGCGGACACTGCGCCCTCGTAGCCGACCACGGCAGTGTCCGGTGTGCCGGCGCCACCGCCCCCGGGGGAGGCCTGGGCCGACCGCCAGCTCGAGGCCTACGGCGTGGAGCAGGGCGACCGGCTCCTCCTCGGTCCCGAACGGGTCCCGGTCACAGTGCGCGGGTTCGTCGAGGACACCAACTTCCTGCAGCAGGGCGGTCTCTGGGTCGAACCCGAGACCTGGCGCGAGGTACTCACCAAGTCGCGTCCCGGCGCCGCAGTGGGCCCCGGCACCTTCCAAGTCGTCACGGTACGCACGGACCCCGGTGCGAACCCCGAGACGGTCGCGAGACGCATCGATGCGGCGACCGCAGGCGCGACGAAGACGCTCACGACCGACGAATCCGTCCTGGCGATCCCGGGCATCAAGGAGCAGAACGCGGTCTTCACCCAGATCATCTGGGTGACGCTGCTCGTCGCCGGACTCGTGGTCGCGCTGTTCTTCGCGCTCCTCACGCTCGAACGGATCGGGATCTTCGCCGTGTTGAAGGCGATCGGAGCTTCGTCGCGCCAGCTCATCGCCAGCCTCTTCACCCAGGCCTTCGTGGTCTCGGGTGTCGCGTTCGCCCTCGGCGCAGCGGTCGCGCTGCTGCTGTCCCTCGCGATTCCGCCGCAGGTCCCGCTCCAGCTGACGGTGTCGCGCGCGGTGTTCGTGGCAGTGGGGGTGCTGCTCATGGCCCTCGTCGGCGGCGCGATCTCGTTGCGCCGCATCATCAAGGTCGATCCCGCGTCGGTCATCGGCGCCGGGGTCTAGGAATCCGGTTCAGGACAGCGAAGGAGTCACTGGTGCCTGCCCTCGAGATGAGCGACATCCG
>JALHSW010000280.1 GCA_022865365.1 Acidimicrobiia bacterium
CGTGGGATGACCGGGGCGAAGCGCATCCTCGGCAGCGTGCCCAACACGCTGTCGCACCACGCCGAGTGCGCGGTGTTCATCGTGCCGACGGGCGAGTGACGACGGAGCGCGACCTCCCCACCGCAGTCCTCACCGCCCGCTTCTCTGAGGCCGTGCGCTGGGCGTCGCACCTTCACGCGGATCAGTGCCGCAAGGGAACGCACATCGCGTACGTGTCGCACCTGCTTGCAGTGGCGTCGCTCGTGCTCGAGGACGGCGGCAACGAGGAGGAGGCGATCGCCGGTGTTCTCCACGACGCGATCGAGGACCGAGGTGCGTCCGAGGCCGAGATCCGCGCCCGTTTCGGGAGTCCGGTGGCGGAGATCGTCGTGGAGTGCACGGACGGTGACGGGCCGCGTGACGCGAGCGACTGGAAGCAGCGCAAGCAGGCGTACCTCGATCACCTCGCAGGGGACGGGGTCTCCGACGGTGCGCTGCGGGTGAGCGCGGCCGACAAGCTGCACAACGCCCGCTCCATCCTCTCGGACCTTCGTGAGCACGGACCGGGCATGTGGGAGGCCAAGGGCTTCCACGCCGGCGCGACCGAGCAGCGCTGGTACTACGAGCAGCTCGCGGCGGTCCTCTGCACGAAGCACGACTCGGTCGTCACCCGCGAGCTGCGCCGCGTCGTCGACGAGCTCATGGCCGAGATCGATCCGGAGTCCCCATGACGCTCGGCGCGTTCCTCCATCCGTTCTGTCGACCGACCCGTGACGAGTTCATCACCATCGTCCGCGGGGAAGGGGCGCTCGTCTGGGACGACGAGGGGCACGAGTACATCGACGGGATGGCAAGCCTCTGGTGCGTGACCGTCGGCCACGGGCGACGCGAGATCATCGACGCCGTCACGGCCCAGATGCGCGAGCTCGCGGTGTACCACTGCTTCGAACCGTTCTCGAACGAGCCCGCCGATCGACTGGCAACGGAGATCGCGTCGCTCGCGCCGATGCCCGACTCGCGGATCTTCTTGACGACGTCGGGATCCGAGGCGGTCGACTCCGCCATCAAGCTCGCGCGCTTGGCCCACGTACGGGCCGGCCGGCCGGGCCGCACCCTCGTGCTCAGTCGTGATCGCGGCTACCACGGCGTCACGTTCGGCGGGATGGCCGCGCAGGGCCTCCCACCGAACCAGGAGGGCTTCGGTCCCCACGTCGAGGGATTCGAGAACCTCCCGGCCGACGACATCGAGGCGTGGGCCGCGTTCATGGCCGAGCACGGCCATCGCGTCGCCGCCGTCCTCGCCGAGCCCGTGCAGGGTGCGGGCGGCGTCTACCCGCCGCCCGAGGGGTTCCTCGAGGGCCTGCGCCGGCTCTGCGACCAGCACGGTGCGTACCTCATCTTCGACGAGGTGATCTGCGCGTTCGGGCGCCTCGGCGAGTGGTTCGGTGCGACGCGTTTCGGCGTCACCCCCGACCTCATCACCTTCGCGAAGGGCGTGAGCTCGGGGTACGTCCCGCTCGGTGGCGTGGTCATCGCGCCGTCGGTGCACGAGCCACTCGAGGCGGACGACGCATACCTCCTCCGTCACGGCCACACGTACTCGGGCCACCCGACGTGTGCGGCGGCCGGTCTCGCCAACCTCGCGGTGCTGCGCGACGACGACCTGCTGGCCCGGGCGCTCATCGTCGGAGCACGCCTCTCCGCCGGACTGCGGGCGATCGAAGCCGACGGCCTCGTCGCCGAGGTGCGCGGGGACGGCGCCGTCTGGGCCGTGGGACTCGGTCCCGATCGCGACGCGGCACAGGTCCGCGACCGCATGCTGGGCGACGGCGTGATCTGCCGCCCGATCGGGCCCGACACGCTCGCGTTCTGCCCCCCGCTCATCGTCAGCGACGAGCAGATCGACCGCATCGTCGACACGCTGGCGTCGGCGCTGCGCTAGGACGGCTCCTCAGGCGGGCGTCCTCACGCCCGCGCCGGACGCGTCTCCGTGCGCACCGACGGTGCCGCCGGATCGAACTGCTCCAGGAGGAACCGTTCCAGGGGCTTCTCCGATGCCGTCTTGGGGATCTCGTCGACCACCTGGAGGTACATGGGCACGAAGTTGGACTCCAGCCCCTCGCGACACGCGGCGAACACCGCGTCGGGATCGAAGGTCGCGCCGTCGACCGGCACGACCGCGACCACCACGTCCTTCTCTCCCGGCGCTCCCGACGCCCCCGGGACCCCGTACGCGAACACGTCGGTCACGGAGGGATGCTCGGCGACGACCTTCTCGACGAACCCGGTGTTGACGAAGTCGCCGTTGTGGCGGATGCCACCACCCTTGCGGTAGTCGAAGAAGAGCCAGCCTTCGGCGTCGGCGTGGCCCATGTCGCCACTGCGGAGCCACCCGCCGCGCGTCTTGGCGTCGGACGCCTCCGGGTTGTCGTGGTACTCGACCTCGGGCGAACTGCCGTCGAGAGGGCGGGAGCAGATCTCGCCGATCACGCCGGGAGGGCACTCGTGGTCCTCGTCGTCGAGGATCTTCATGTCGAGGCCGAGCGGCTTGCCGAACGAGCCGATCGGACCCTCGCCGATGGGTTTGCACGCCAGCCCCCCCTCGACCGCGGCGTACCACTCGAACACGCGCACGCCGAAGCGCGCCTCGAACGGCTCCCAGATCGCGGCAGGCATGCCCGCGCTGATCACCAGGCGCACCGGGTTGGCGGCGTCGTCGGCGCGCCCGGGCTCGGAATAGATCGCGGTCGCCATCCCGCCGAGGAGCGAGAACGTGGTGCAGCCGTGCACGCGGCACACGTCCCACAGACGCGACTTCGTGAAGCGGCGGCTGAACACCGCGCGCAGGCCCATGCTGAGCGCCGGTGCGAGGGTGATGGCCTGCGCGTTGCCGTGCGTGAGGGACAGCCCGGTGTACGGCCGTTCGTCGGTCGCGTACCCCATGAGGTAGCCGAGCATCGCGTACGCGCCGAAACGCGAGTTGGGGAACACGACCCCCTTGGGATCCCCCGTCGTGCCCGACGTGTAGATGATCTGCAGAGGGTCCTCGGGCGACTCCAGGAGCACGTCGACCGTCGCGTCGGGACCGTCGAGCACCGTTGCGAGTGACTCGACGCCGGCGACGTCGTCGAGACGCGGGGCTTCGGCGTCCTCACCGGTCGCGAGCGCGAGGACCCACTCGGGGTCGGCACCCCGGGCCCGCGCCTCGGTGACCGCGGGCAGACAGTAGTCGCCACACACGATGCCGCGACAGTCGGCGTTGGCGAGGTAGTAGGCGAGCTTCTCACCCTTGGTGCGCGGATCGACCGGCACGAAGACCGTGCCGGTGATCGACGCGGCGATCATGGTCTCCACGAACTCGGGGTGGTTGCGCATCGCGAGAGCAAAGCGGTCACCGCGCCGCATGCCCCGGGCGACGAGCCATGCCGCGAGCCGATGGGCGTTCGCGTGCAATGTGGCGAAGGTGCGCACCTCGTCGCGCGTCGCGCCGCCGTCGAGCGAGAGGTGCTCGAACGTCAGCACGTCGAGATCGGGCTGCGCCTCCGCGTGACCCGCGATCAGCCCGGCCAGGACGCCGGCGTCGGGCTCGGTCATGTCGAGCCGCTCGTCACGTCGACAGGATCGTCACGCAGAGCGCGGCGACATCGGTGCCGATCGTGCCGCCACCGTTGTGCGCGAGGCCCACCTTCGCCCCGTCGACCTGGCGTGCGCCGCTCCGGCCCTGGAGCTGCTCCGTGAGCTCGACGATCTGCGCGATGCCGGTCGCCCCGACCGGGTGCCCCTTGCGCAGGAGCCCACCGGAGGTGTTCACCGGC
>JALHSW010000281.1 GCA_022865365.1 Acidimicrobiia bacterium
GGTTGGTTCCAGAGTGGCGACATCGGTGAGTTCGACGCCGACGGCTACCTGAAGATCGTCGACCGCAAGAAGGAGCTCATCATCACCGCGGGCGGGAAGAACATCTCCCCTGCGAACCTAGAGGGGGCGCTGAAGTCGTTCCCGCTCGTCGGACAGGCGTGCGTCATCGGCGACAACCGCCCGTTCGTGTCGGCGCTGCTCGTCCTCGACCCCGAGGTCGCGCCTGCGTGGGCCGCGCACCAGGGGCTCGAGGGCAAGAGCCTCGTCGAGCTCGCGTCCGATCGAATCGTGCTCGACGAGATCGGGCGAAACGTCGACGCGGCGAACAAGCAGCTTGCGCGCGTCGAGCAGGTCAAGAAGTTCGTGGTGCTGGGTGAGGAGTGGATGCCCGACTCCGAGGAGCTCACGCCCACGATGAAGCTCAAGCGGCGCGGCGTGCACACCAAGTACGACGAGCAGATCGAGGGCATGTACGCCCGCTGACCTGCGCCGTCATCGTCACCCACCGTCATCGTCACCCACCGTCATCGTCACCCGCCGCGCGAATTCTCACGCATCGCGCGAATCCCGGTGCTCGTTCGCGCGCACGAACGAACGTCTGTCGACCCGTGCGGCTGGTTTCGACCAAACCCCGCCTGGCTCTCTAGCGTGTCCCATTCGAAGCTACGAGGGGGGTCTGAGATTCATGGTGATCACACCGCGACGTACCCAGCGCGGACGTCGAGTTCTTGGCACCGTCGCGATTGCGATGCTCGCGGTTGTCGCGACGGCGTGTTTCCCGTCGGCACAGGCGGGACCACCGCCCGTGGTCCGTGCGGCACCAAGTGTCGTAACGACGATCAACAGGTTTCGTGGAACCCCACAACTCGCGGTGAACGACGCGCTGACGAACTTGGCCGCCGGCTGGGCGCAACACCTCGCGACGACCGGTGTGTTGGCGCACCGCGACCTCAACGGGGTCGGAGGCTGGACCTACCTGGGGGAGACGATCGTCCAAGGATCGTGCGGCATCTCCGACGATGCGGTCGTCAACCTGTGGATGAACTCGCCGCCGCACAGGGACACCATGCTCTCGCCGGTGTACACAAGTGCGGGTGTCGCGCGCGCGTGCGCGGCCGACGGACGCGAATGGGTGGTCGCCGACTTCGGCGGCTGATGCCTGCCGCCGACCCCTCGTGCTGACGCGCCGAGTCGGGTGTCTCAACCTGTCGCGGTGCGCCGCTTTCGCCGCTCGATCGCCAGCTCGGCGATGTCGGAGACGATGGTCGCGAGCTTGTAGTCCTTCGGCGTGTAGACGCGAGCAACTCCGTCGGCCTCGAGGGTTGCCTTGTCGACGTCGGGGATGATGCCGCCGACGACGACGGGCGCGTCGACCCCGGCGGCCCGCAATGCCTCGAGTGTCTCCGGAACGAGCTCGAGGTGTGATCCCGACAGGATCGACAGGCCGACGACGTCGACGTCCTCGTCGCGAGCGGCCGCGGCGATCTGCGCCGGCGTCAGCCGGATGCCCTGGTAGACGACCTCGAAGCCGGCATCGCGGGCCGCGACCGCGATCTGCTCAGCGCCGTTCGAGTGGCCGTCGAGCCCGGGCTTCCCGACGAGGAGCCGTAGCTGGCCTCCGAGCTCCTTCGTCGCGGCCTGCACCCGGTCGCGGACGACGGCGAGATCGCCGATGGGGGCGGCCACGGCGCCGACGCCGGTGGGCGCCCTGTACTCGCCGAACACCTCGCGCAGGGCA
>JALHSW010000019.1 GCA_022865365.1 Acidimicrobiia bacterium
CGGGACCGCGGCGCCACAGCTCGCGCAGAACCGCGCTTCGTCCGGCTGCGGCGAGCCGCACTGGGCACAGAGCATCGGTGACCCCCGATTCGATCGCTTCCCGGAGTCAAGCCCGGACGCGCGCGCGGTGTCAAGAGCGTCCCGAGCGATCGCGGTCCCCGCCCGGTGGCCGCGCGTGTCGCGGGAGGACGAGTCAGAGGTTGCTGATCCCGTAGCCGAACCACACCAGTGCCGGGATCGCGAGCAACGCGATCCCGCACCACCCGAGCACGATCCCCGCGATCGCCAACCCGCGGCCCTTCTGGGCCCCTTGCGAGCGGTCGATCTGGCCGAGTGCCAGGTTGCCGAACACGACCGCGAGGATCCCGGTGATCCCGACGCAGAAGAACACCCCGAGTACCAGCGCCGCCACGGCCATGCCGTTCGTCTTCTGGTACGCGACCGGTGCCGGCGGTGCCGACCACTGGAGTGCCGCGGGAGGCGGCGGGGCCGGGGGGGGAGGTGGGGATGGCGGTGTGCTCGTCACGCCCGCAGCCTAGGCCGACGACCCATCGACATCAGACGGGCCTCCTAGAGGTTCGCGACGACGCCGACCATCAGCTCGCCGGCTTCGGTCGGGTTGAGCCCGATCTTGGCGCCGGCGTCCGCGAGCGCCTCCATCTTTGCCGCCGCGGTGCCCTTCCCGCCCGACACGATGGCGCCGGCGTGACCCATCTTCTTGCCCGGAGGCGCGGTGACCCCTGCGATGTAGGAGACGACCGGCTTGGTCATCTCGGCCTTGATGTACTCGGCCGCCTCTTCCTCGGCGGAGCCGCCGATCTCGCCGATCATCATCACGGCCTTGGTGTCGGGGTCGGCCTCGAAGGCCTGGAGGCAGTCGATGAAGCTCGTCCCGGGAACCGGGTCGCCGCCGATGCCGACGCAGGTGGTGACACCGATGTCGTGCTGCTTGAGCTCGTAGAGCGCCTGATAGGTGAGCGTCCCCGAACGGCTCACGATCCCGACCGGACCACCCTCCTTGGCGATGTGGCCTGCGGTGATGCCGATGTTGGCCTTGCCGGGGCTGATGATGCCCGGGCAGTTCGGACCCAGCAGCCGGACATTCGGATGGTCACGCCGGAGCTTGTTGTAGAACCACGCCTCGTCGTGCGCCGGCACGCCCTCGGAGATCACGACGATGAGCTCGATGCCACCCTCGGCCGCCTCCATCACTGCGCCCTTCACGCCCGGCGCGGGGATGAACACACACGATGCGGTAGCGCCCGTCGCAGCGACCGCATCGTTCACCGACGCGAAGACGGGGATGCCGTCGACGTCGGTGCCCGCCTTCTTGGGGTTGGTGCCCCCGACCACCAACGTGCCGTAGTCGCGGTTCAGGAGCCCGTAGAAGCGGCCCTGCGATCCGGTGAGGCCCTGGTAGATCACCCTGGTGTTCTCGTCGACGAAGATCGACATGGCGACTACTTCCCTCCGCGCGACTGGGCGATGTCGACGACCGCACGGGCCGCGTCGACCATGGTCGGCTGCAGCTGCAGCGTCCCGGACAGGTGGGGCTCGAGGATCGCTCGCCCCTCGTCGGCATTCGTCCCGTCGAGGCGAATCACGATCGGCGAGTCGATCTGCACCCGGTCGAGTGCGGCCACGATGCCCTTGGCGACTTCCTCACCCTTGGTGATGCCACCGAAGATGTTGATGAAGATGGCATTCACATCGGGGTCGTTGTTGATGACCTCGAGCGCGCCGGTCATCACGTCGGCATTCGCACCACCCCCGATGTCGAGGAAGTTCGCCGGCTTCCCGCCCACCTGGCTCACGATGTCGACCGTGCTCATCGCGAGGCCGGCACCGTTGGCGATGATGCCGACGTAGCCATCGAGCCCGACGTACTGCAGGCCCCTCTCGTGGGCCGCGGTCTCGCGGGCATCGCGCACCTGCGTCTCGTCGTACTCCTCGTACTCGGGGTGGCGGAACACCGAGCTGTCGTCGAGCGTCACCTTGGCGTCGAGTGCGTGGACGCGCCCGTCGGGTGTGAGGATCAGCGGGTTGATCTCGACGAGGTCGGCATCGGCGTCGACGTAGCAGCGCCAGAGCTTGGTGAGGATGTCGATCGCGCCCTCGGTCGCCTCCGGGTCGAGCCCGGCCGCGGCCACCCACGCACGCACCTGGGCCCCGGTGAGACCGTCGACCGGATCGACGTGGATCTTCGCGATGGCGTCGGGGTTCTCGTCCGCGACCTGCTCGATCTCGACACCACCTTCGGCAGAGAGCATGCCGAGGTGGAGCTTCGCCGAACGGTCGAGCGTGAAGGACGCGTAGTACTCCTTGGAGATGTCGCTGGCCGACTCGACCCAGACCAGGCCGACCGTGTGGCCCTTGATGTCCATCCCCAGGATGTTGCCCGAGTGCTCGCGGCACTCGTCGGCGTTGGCGGCGAGCTTGATGCCGCCGGCCTTCCCGCGTCCGCCGACCTGCACCTGCGCCTTGATGACGACGGGGTACCCGATGCGATCCGATGCTGCGACCGCGGCGTCCACGGTCACGACCGCCTCACCCCGGGACACCGGGATGTCGTAGCGCGCGAACAGCTGCTTTCCCTGATACTCGTACAGATCCAAATTCCTTCTGCTCCCGCTCTTGGCCCCGTTGAGCTGACCGCTTCGTGGTCCTGACGCGTCGCCTCAGCCCGTCACCGACGACTCCCGTGCGTCGAGGGCGGACTCGAGCCAACCGGTGACCTCGGCGAGGGGCGCGCCGGGCGTGAAGATGCGCGCGACGCCCGCGGCGCTGAGCGTCTCGAGGTCGTCGGGGGGAACGATCCCCCCACCGAAGATCAGCACGTCGGGGCGGCCCCGCTCGGC
>JALHSW010000282.1 GCA_022865365.1 Acidimicrobiia bacterium
CGGGGGCGAAGACGAGAACGTGCCCTCCCGGGCGCAGCGCGTTCCTCAGCCCGCGCAGGGCCGCCTCGTCGTCCTCGATGTGCTCGAGGACGTTGATGACGACCGCGGAGTCGAAGCGCGCCTCGTCGGGGAGGTCCGCTCCATCGGCGTGACGAATCTCGACGTTGCCCATCGCGCCGTAGCGCGCCTCGAGCCGTTCGACGCAGCGCTTCGAGAGGTCGGTGGCCGTGACGAAGCGGCCCTCGGCGAGGCGGCCCGTGAAGTCGCCGTGGCCCGCCCCGACCTCCAGCACCTCCTCGCCGAGGTACGGGGCGCACATCGAGTAGATCCAGTCCGCGTAGTTGGGGGCACCCTCGAGCGAGTCGAGCGTCTCGGCGAGCTCTTTGTCCGCCTCGTGGAACTCCACGAGTTCCGCCTCGCGCGCCACGACGCGCCGTTCAGCACGTACCGCCAGCGGCGAGTACTTCAGGATGCTGTAGACAGCACGGACGCCGTCGCGCCAGCCGATCTTCTTGCCCTCCTCATAGGTGCGCCCGTCGTAGGAGATCCCGACCTCGTAGATACGCCAGTCGCCCCTGGCGATCTTGGCCGTCACCTCGGGCTCGACGCCGAAACGGTCCTCCTGCAGATCGATCGACTGGATCACCTCGCGCCGAAACGCCTTGTAGCACGTCTCCATGTCGGTGAGGTTCAGGTTCGTGAACATGTTCGACGCCGTGGTCAGGACCTTGTTGCCGACGGAGTGCCAGTAGTACAGGACGCGATGGGCGTGCCCGCCGAGGAAGCGGGAGCCGTAGACGACGTCGGCCCGGCCGTGGAGCAGCGGTTCGAGCACCGTGGCGTACTCGGCCGGGTCGTACTCGAGGTCGGCGTCCTGGACGATGACGAACTCGGCGGTCGCCGCTCGGAAGCCCCGCCGCAGCGCCGCGCCCTTGCCGAGGTTGATCGGCTGCTCGAAGACCCGGATCCGAGGGTCCGAGAGTCCGGCCAGGATCTCCCGGGTGCCGTCGGTCGAACCGTCGTCGACGATCACGACCTCGGCGACGTAGGGCGACTCGAGCACCTTCGCGACGACCTCGGCGACCGTCGCGCGCTCGTTGAAGCAGGGGATGACGACCGTGAGACACGGCCGGGCGACATCGCTCATGCAGGCTCCCGGTCCGGCGACGAGGGATCAGGCTAGCGGCCCGGCCCCGGCCGACCGGAAGGCTGGGGGCCGGCGGTCCCGCGCCGGTAACCTGGATCGCTCATGGTCGATGTCCTCGCTGCGCTGCGCGAGCGCGTGCTCGTGTTCGACGGCGCCTTCGGGACCTGGGCCCAGGACCGCGACCTGAACGCGGACGACTTCGGTGGCCCGGCACTCGAGGGCTGCAACGAGAACCTCGTCTTCACCCGCCCCGACCTCGTCCGCCAGATGCACGACGAGTTCTTCTCGGTCGGGGTCGACGCGGTCGAGACCGCCACCTTCGGCGCCTTCCCGATCGTGCTGGCCGAGTACGACATCCCGGAGGTGACGCGCGAGCTCAACCGAGTCGCCGCCGGCCTCGCCCGGGAGGTCGCCGCCGATCACGCCACCCCGGATCGGCCTCGCTGGGTCATCGGGTCGGTCGGCCCGGGGACCAAGCTCCCGTCGCTGGGCCACATCGAGTTCGCCGAGCTGCGCGACGCCTATGTCCCCCAGATGGAGGGCCTGCTCGAAGGCGGGGCCGACGTCATCCTCATCGAGACGGTCCAGGACCTCCTGCAGGGCAAGGCCGCGCTGATCGCGGCGCGCCGGGCGATGGCCAGCACGGGCATCACGATCCCGCTGATGATCCAGGTCACGATCGAGACGACCGGTCGCATGCTGATCGGCTCCGAGATCGGTGCGGCGCTCACGACGCTCGAGGCGATGCGCCCCGACGTCATCGGGCTCAACTGCGCGACCGGGCCGTCGGAGATGATCGAGCACCTCCGGTACCTCGGTCAGCACGCGCGCACGTTCATCTCGTGCCTGCCCAACGCGGGCCTGCCGTCGGTCGTCGACGGCCACACGCACTACGACCTCACGCCCGAGCAACTCGCCGAGGCGCACGAGCGCAACGTGACCGAGTTCGGCGTCAACATCGTCGGGGGCTGCTGCGGCACGACGCCCGAGCACCTCCGTGCTGTCGTCGAGCGCGTCGGCGCGGGCCGCGCGCCGGTGCACCGGGACCCGGAGTTCGAGCCCGGGTGCGCGTCGGTCTACACGCACGTGCCCTTCCATCAGGACACGTCGATCCTCATGGTCGGCGAGCGCACCAACGCCAACGGTTCCCGGAAGTTCCGTGACGCGATGCTCGAGGGCGACTGGGACACCTGCCTGCAGATGGCGAGAGACCAGGTCAAGGAAGGTGCCCACGTGCTCGACGTCTGCGTCGACTACGTCGGGCGCGACGGCACCGTCGACATGAACGAAGCGGCGAGCCGCTTCGCGACCCAGGCACCGCTGCCCCTGGTGTTCGACTCGACCGAGCCGGAAGTGATGGAAGCCGGGCTGCAGCACTCGGGCGGCAAGGCGCTGCTCAACTCCGCGAACCTCGAGGACGGTGAGGCGCCCGGTTCACGCCTCGACCGCGTCTTCACGCTCGCGCGTGAGTACGGCGCCGCGGTCATCTGCCTCGCGATCGACGAAGAGGGCCAGGCCCGTACGGTCGACTGGAAGCTGCGGGTCTGCAAGCGGATCCACGACCTCGCGGTGAACGAGTACGGCCTCGAGGCGACCGACCTCATCTTCGACATGCTCACGTTCCCCCTCGGCTCCGGTCAGGAGGAGCTGCGGCGCGACGGGATCGAGACCATCGAGGCGATCCGACGGGCGAAGGCCGAGCTGCCCGGCGTCTCGACCATCCTCGGCGTCTCCAACGTGAGCTTCGGCCTCAAGCCCGCGCTGCGTCACGTGATCAACAGCGTGTTCCTCCACGAGTGCGTCGATGCCGGGCTCGACGCGGCGATCGTGCACGCGGCGCGCATCATGCCGATGCACAAGATCCCCGAGCGGGCGCGTGAGCTCGCCCTCGACCTCGTCTACGACCGGCGGCGTCCCGAGTACGACCCGCTCCACGAGCTCATGGCCGAGTTCGAGGACGTCGACGCCGGCGCGGTCGAGCGTGAGGACCGCTCCGGATGGGCGGTCGACGAGCGGCTCAAGCACCGGATCATCGACGGTGAGCGCGACGGTCTCGAAGCCGACCTCGAGGAGCAGCTCCAGGAGCTGCCCGCACTCGAGATCGTGAACGACGTGCTCCTCGGTGGCATGAAGGTGGTCGGTGAGCTCTTCGCGTCCGGAGAGATGCAGCTGCCGTTCGTGCTCCAGAGCGCAGAGACGATGAAGGCCGCCGTCGCCTACCTCGAGCCGCACATGGAGCAGAACGACAGCGGCGGCAAGGGCACGCTCGTGATCGGCACCGTGAAGGGTGACGTCCACGACATCGGCAAGAACCTCGTCGACATCATCCTCACGAACAACGGCTACGAGGTGCACAACATCGGCATCAAGGCCCCGCTCCAGACCTTCGTCGACAAGGCGAAGGAGGTGGAGGCCGACGCGGTGGGCATGAGCGGCCTGCTCGTGAAGAGCACGATCATCATGCGCGAGAACCTCCAGGAGATGAACACGCTCGGGCTCGCCGAGGTGCCGGTGCTGCTCGGCGGCGCCGCGCTCACCCGCACGTACGTCGAGCGCGACCTGCGCGAGGTCTACGACGGGCGCGTCTTCTACGGGAAGGACGCCTTCGAGGGCCTGCGGGTCATGGACGAGCTCATGGAGGGCAAGCGCTCGGGCACGCTCGATCCCGACTTCGGACGGGCACCCGGTGGCCGTGACCTGCCCGCACGCAGCACCGCAGCCGTCGATCCCGACGAGCCGGTCGCGACGAACTCGGACGTCGCCACCGACGTCCCGGTGCTCGCACCCCCCTTCCTGGGGGCCCGCGTCGCCAAGGGCATCGCGATCGACGACATCGCCGCCTACGTGAACGAGACCGCCCTGTTCCGCAACCAGTGGCAGTTCCGTCCCGACAAGGCGATCAACGAGACCGACGACGAGTTCCGGGTCCGCCTGCGGCCGCAGCTGCGGGAGGAACTGGCCAAGGCCCAGGCCGACGGGCTGCTCAACCCGGCGGTGGTCTGGGGGTACTTCCCCGTGAACTCCGACGGCAACGACCTCGTCGTGTGGACCGACGACGAGCGGCGCACGGAGCGGGTTCGCTTCTCGTTCCCCCGCCAGCGCAAGGACCGGCACCTCTGCATCAGCGACTTCTTCCGGTCCGTCGCCTCCGGCGAGGCCGACTACGCGGGCTTCCAGGTCGCGACGATGGGGACGCGCGCCACCGAGGCCGAGCGTGAGCTCTTCGCCGCCGACCGGTACACGGAGTATCTGCTGCTGCACGGGCTCTCGGTCGAGATGACCGAAGCACTCGCCGAGTACTGGCACCGCCGCATCCGCGAGGAGTGGGGCTATGCCGACGAGGACGGACCGACGATCCAGGGGCTGTTCCGTCAGCAGTACCGGGGCTCGCGATACTCCTGGGGCTACCCCGCGTGCCCCGACCTGGAAGAGCAGGTGAAACTCGACGTGCTCCTCGACTTCGCGAGCATCGCCGTGCATCTCACCGAGGAGTTCCAACTCGATCCGGAGCAGAGCACCTCCGCGATCGTGGTCCCCCATCCCGAAGCCAAGTACTTCGTCACATGACCGGGCAGTTCATCCTATGAAGGGACTCATCCTCGCCGGCGGCGCCGGGACGCGGCTGCGGCCGATCACGCACACCAGCGCGAAGCAGCTCGTGCCCATCGCGAACAAGCCCATCCTGTTCTACGGGATCGAGGACATCGTCGAGGCCGGGATCACCGAGATCGGGATCATCGTCGGCGAGACGCGCAATGAGATCATGGCGGCCGCCGGCGACGGGTCGCGCTGGGGTGTGCACATCACGTACATCCCCCAGGATGCACCGCTCGGGTTGGCCCACTGCGTCCTCATCGCGCAGGACTTCCTCGGCAACGACGACTTCGTGATGTACCTCGGCGACAACATGCTCCAGCAGGGACTCAAGGAGTTCGTGGAGCACTTCGAAGCAGAACGACGAGGTGGACCGTCCGCGCCGGCCGCTCAGATCCTGCTCGCCC
>JALHSW010000283.1 GCA_022865365.1 Acidimicrobiia bacterium
CAGCACCGGTCACCTCGACGCCAACGGGCAGCGTCTCGGTCAGCGTCGCAGGGAGCGCTTCGACGTCGATCGGTTCGACGAGCTCCAGATCCAGGTACTCGCCGTCGCTCTCGTGACCCACACCGAGCGCAAGCCCGAGGCTCACCTTGGGTCGGGGTGAGAAGCCCAACGAGAACGAAAGCGGCAGCGCGGCGATGCGGAACGACCGTTCGAACGAACGGGCCAGATCGCGGTGCCCCACGAACCGCACCTTCCCGTGCTTCGTGAACCGCAGACGGACGGGGAACCCGACGTCACCGCGCACGGGCGCCACCCCCGTTCCCTGCGGCGTCCTTCACGCCGAGGAACGCCACCGGAACGGCGCCGCCGCGTTCGAGATCCTGGCCGGTGCCCTGGCTCCCGCCCGCGGGCGCGACCGTCGACGCGACGACGTGCTCGAGCGCCTGACCGGTGCACACACCGCAGTCGTAGCAGGGAGTCCAGCGACAATCGGGGAGCCCGTGCTCGTTCAGCGCCGATCGCCATTCCTGCCACAGAAAGTCCTTGTGGAGCCCTGCGGTGACGTGGTCCCAGGGCAGCACCTCGCGCTCGGTGCGGTGCCGGGTCACGTACCAGTCGGGGTCGAGGCCCTCGGCGGCCATCGCGTCGGTCCAGCGGCCGAGGTCGAAGCACTCGCTCCACTCCTGGAACGAGCCGCCGCCTCGCCACACCCGCTCGATGACCTTCCCGATCCGACGGTCACCTCGACTCGCGATGCCCTCGGCGAAGGATGCCTCGGCGTCGTGCCACTTCAGCGAGACACCGCTGCGACGAGTTGCGTCGCGCAGCAGCCCGACCTTGCGCCGGAGCTCCTCGACCGAGTTCTGACCGAACCACTGGAAGGGTGTGTGCGGCTTTGGCACGAACCCGCCGATCGAGGCGGTCGCGCTGGCGCTCTTCGTGTACTTGCGACCGATCGCGACGACGTTGCGCGCGAGCTCGGCGATACCGAGCGTGTCTTCGTCGGCCTCCGTCGGCAGGCCCGTGAGGAAGTACAGCTTCACCCGCCGCCAGCCGTTGGAGTAGGCCGCGTCGACGGCTGCGAAGAGATCCTCTTCGGTGATGAGCTTGTTGATCACCTTGCGCATACGCCACGTGCCTGCCTCGGGAGCGAACGTGAGCCCGGTCCGGCGAACCTGTTGGATCTGGCTCGCAATCCCGACGGTGAACGCGTCCACCCGCAGCGACGGGAGCGACACGCCGACGCAGCCCGTGCCCTCCTGCGCGTTCACGATGTCGCCGACGACGTCGTCGATCCCCGAGAAATCAGCGGTGGACAGCGAGGTCAACGCGACCTCGTCGTACCCGGTGCGACGCAGACCGTCACGCACCATCATGCGGACCTGCTCTTCCGGGCGCTCGCGCACGGGGCGCGTGATCATCCCGGCCTGGCAGAACCGGCAACCACGCGTACAACCGCGGAACACCTCGACGTTCAGGCGATCGTGGACGACCTCGATGAGCGGCACGAGCTGGTTCTTGGGGTAGGGCCATTCGGCGAGATCGGCGACGGTCCGCTTCTCGACCGCCGCGGGGACGCCGGGGTACTTCGGGCGGACCTCCGCGAGGAATGGCCCGTCGTAGTCGACGTCGTACATCGACGGGACGTACACCCCCGGGACCGTGGCGAGCTCGCGCAGCACACCCTCACGATTCGTCTTCCCGGCACGCTTCCACGCCGCGAGCACGTCGTTGATCTCGCCGACGGCCTCCTCGCCGTCGCCGATGACGAACGCATCGACGAAGTCGGCGAGCGGCTCGGGGTTGAACGCACAATGCCCGCCGCACATCACCAGCGGATCCTGATCGCGACGGTCCTCGGCGCGCACTGGTGCGCCGGCGAGATCGATGCAGTTCAGGACGTTGGTGAAGACCAGCTCGGCCGAGAGGTTGAAGGCGAGCACGTCGAACGCCCCCGCCGGGCGATGGGTGTCGACCGAGAACAGTGGCAGACCCGAGGCGCGCATCTCGGCCTCGAGATCCACCCACGGCGCGTAGGCGCGCTCGGCTGCCGCGTCCTCACGCTCGTTGAGGATCTCGTAGAGGATCTGCAGCCCCTGGTTGGGGAGCCCGATCTCGTAGGTGTCTGGGTAGATGAGGAGCCAGGAGACCTGGTCGGGCCGGTGCTGCGGGGAAACGCTGCCCCGCTCCATACCGATGTAGCGAGCGGGCTTCTCGACCCGGCCCAACAGAGGTTCGATCCTCGGCCAGAGGTCGGTGGTCATGTTGGGGCCATCTTAGGCGGAGATCCGGCGAATCGCCGAGTGAGCAGGGGCCAAGTTGCAGCGGGGGTCTAGTTGAACCGGTTGGCGTAGATGTTCTGCACCACCCCGACGCAAGCGCAGCACGTGACGAGCGCAGACCCTCCGTAGCTCATGAACGGGAGTGGGATGCCGGTGACCGGCATGATCCCCATCGTCATGCCCATGTTCTCGAAGATCATGAACGTGAACATGGCGAGGACACCCCCGCAGACGAGCGTGCCGTAGAAATCGCGCGCGAGCCGGGCTGTTCGCCAGGTGCGCCACAGCACGACCCCGAACAGCGCCAGGATGAGGCAGGCGCCGACGAAACCGAGCTCCTCGCCGGCCGCGGTGAAGATGAAGTCAGTCTGCTGCTCGGGCACGAACCCGAGTCGGGTCTGGGGACCATTGAAGAGTCCCTTGCCCGAGACCGAACCGGTGGCGATCGTCTTGACCGATTGATCCTGGTTGTACGCGACACCTTCCTTCTTGTTCCCCGAATCGATCACGACCGTGAGCCGGTCGACCTGGTACTGCTTCAGGATGCCGAGGTTGACGACGGCGTAGATGCCGGTGATGGCCAGGAGTGCCAGCACGAGGAGGTAGCGCCCGCGCACTCCCGCGACGGCGAGCAGCCCGATCACGATGCAGAGCAGCACCATGTTGGTCCCGAGGTCGGGTTGGAGCTGCACGAGACCGAGCGGGATCAGAGCGACGCCGATGATCACGGTCAGACGCCACGGGTCGATGTCGCCGCGGTGCTCGTTCACATATCCGGCGAGGGCAACGATCAACGTGAACTTCGCGATCTCGGACGGCTGGAGCTGGAATCCGAATGGGAGCTGGATCCACGCCTGGGCACCCTTGGCGCTCGATCCGAACGGTGTGATCACGAAGAAGAGGAGCGCGCACGTGACCACGTAGAACAGCATCGAGAAGTCGCGCAGCTTGCGGTAGTCGATCCGCAGCAGCCCGACGATCACACCGACACCGATGACGAGGGCGAGGGCCTGGCGCTTCACGAAGTAGTACGGGTCGTCAGTGATCTTGGCGTTCGACGACGAGTAGATCATCACGAACCCGATCGCCGCGATCGCCGCGACGGCACCCAACATGACCCAGTCGAGACGGGCGAGCAGCTCGGCGTCGACGATCGATCGGCGCGCCTTCGGACTCGCGTACGCGGACGCTCGCATCGAGCGTCGGGAACGCGTGTTGAGTGCCATCAGTCCCTGTATTTCTTTTCGATGACGCGGACGGCCGGAGGCGCCGGGTTGCCGTTGAGGGCCTCGATGATACGACGCGTGACCGGCGCGGCCACCGACCCACCGTTCCCGCCCTGCTCGATGAACACAACGACCACGTACTGGTGTTCGTCGCTGTCGGGTGTGGGGTTGGGGTTCACGATCGCGGCGAAGACCGAGGTGTCCTGCTTACCGAAGACCTCGGCGGTGCCGGTCTTGCCTGCGACCTCGACGCCGCCGTAGCCCGAGAACGCGGGGCCGGCGGTGCCGATGCCGCCCGGCGAAGCGGCACCGATCAACCCGGCCATGATCGGTTCGCGGATCTCGGGCTTGATCTTCACCTCTCCTGACTTCTGGGGCGGCAGGTCGCGCAGGTCGGACGCGCCGCCGGGGTTGAGGATCTTCTGGGCGAGGCGGGGCGAGTAGAGCGTTCCCCCGTTCGCGAATGCGGCGTACGCGACCGCCTCCTGGAGCGGTGTGACGAGCAGGTCACCCTGGCCGACCGCGAGCGAGGCGCTGTCACCGGGGAGCCAGTCGCGGGTCGCAGGATCCGGATCGTCCTTGTTCAGCTTCTCCTTGAACTTCTGGGTCGGGATGCGGCCTCGCTGCTCGTTGGCGAGGCCGATCTCCGTCGACTTGCCGAACCCGAACGACCGCGCGACCCGCTGCACCGCGTACCCCTTGGCGAGGTTCCCCGGCTTCTTGTCCTTTTCATTGAAGAGCTTCCAGAGCCGGAACCCCTGGATGTAGAAGTACACGTCGCTGGAGACCGAGAGGGCAGTCGGGAGCGTCACGTTGCCGTGGCGTTCCTTCCCCGCGTTCTTGAACTCCTGCTCGTTACCCTCGGCCCCGTACTTCACGGAGCCCTGGTCGAAGATCACTTCGTCGGGCGTCGTGGTGCCGGCCTGCAGTGCGGCGATCGAGGTGAAGAGCTTCCAGCTCGAGCCCGGGGCGTACTGACCCTGGAGCGCGCGGTCGAGGAGCGGGAAGTTGCTCGCAGGTTTGGTGAGCTTCTTGAACTCCTCGCCGGGGATGCCGTCGGTGAACTTCGTGACGTCGAACGCCGGTGCCGACGCGAGCGCGACCACCGAGCCGTCACGCGCATCGAGCACGACCGCCGCACCACCGGTCGCCTTGTATGTGGCGAACCTCGACTTGTCAGTCACGTCCCTGAGTCCGCCGGCGGCCTTCATGCCTTGCTCGAGCGACTCCTGCGCGACCTTCTGGACGTCGACGTTGACCGTGAGCTGGACGTCGTTCCCGGCGACTGCGGCCGAGTCGCTCAGCACCCGAACCAGGCGCCCGCGACTGTCGACCTCGAGCTTGCGGATCCGTGGCTTGCCGCGCAGCTGGGTCTCGAACATCGCCTCGGCGCCGTCCTTGCCGATGACGTCTTCGGGGCCGTAGCCCTCGCCGACGTGCAGCTTCTGCTCCTGGGCGTTGATCGCGCCCACGTACCCGAGCAGGTGCGGGGCCACGGCGCCGTCGGGATAGACCCGGACGCTGCGGCGCACGACGTCGACGTTGGGGAACAGCTCGGGCCGCTCCTTGAGGAAGACCAGCTTCTGATACGGGACGCTGTTCGCGATCGGCACCGGCTGATACGGCGAGTACCGCACGCTGTCGAGGCGCGCGTTTACGAGCTTCTCGGACTCGCCGAGCACCAACGCGAGTCGAGGGACCATTGCCTTGCGCTGTTGGTCTGTGATTCCGCGCCGCACCTGGACGCTGTTGATCAGCCTGTTCCCGACGATGACCTTTCCGTTCGTGTCGAGGATGCTGCCGCGAACCGCCGGCTCCGAGATGACGCGGATGCGGTTCGCGCGCGTCTCGGCGGCATAGCTCTGCGACGTCGCGACCTGCAGGAACCAGAGCCGCACGAACAGCGCCGAGAAGAGCACCATGACGACGACGCCGATCACGCCGAGGCGGACTCTGCTGTTACCTTCCGTCACTGCTCGCCCATCCCGGGAATCCCCGACCTACGCGTGGACCTACGCGTGGACGTACGCGTGTTCGGCCCCAACCGATCGGCCATCACAGGTTAACTCCCCACGATCGCGTTGCCCGGTCGGACGCTCGTGCGATTCCCTTGCGGATCGCGCACCACATGGCCATCCACGAACACGTAGCGCACACCCTCGGACTCGACGCCCGGCGCCTCGATCGTCGAGCGATCGACGAGCGTCTTCGGATCGAAGACGGTGATGTCGGCGTCCGCACCGATCTGGAGTCGGCCCTTCTTCCGCATCGCATCCGCGCCACCCTCGGTGAGCTTCGCCGGCAGGATCGTGGCCTTCGCGAGCGCGTCCATCAGCGGGAGCACCTTCTTGTCGCGCGTATAGCGCCCGATCGCACGCGCGAAGCACCCGGTCGAGCGGGGGTGGTTCTTGTCGCCCGGCTCGAGGATGGCATCGCTCCCGAGCATCACCCAGTCGGCCTGTAGCGACGCCTTCACGTCGGCCTCGGGGATCGCGTACGCCGCGGTGAGCGCGTTCTTCGCCTGGTACCGCGCGAACGTTGCCGGGGTGAGGCGCTCCCCCGTGCCGACGATCGCCAGGTCGCCGTAGGTGATGTGGAACCGCTCCTGCCACCCGTCGTTGAACCGGGCCGACGCCAGATACGTGGCCCAGTAGTCATACGGGTACGTGCACGCCGTGATCTGCACGCCGTCCTTGCGCGCCTGCTCGAGGGTCTCGAGCGATTGCTGCATCGTGTACGTGCCGCCGGTGCTGATGATGTGCTCGACGTGCACCCGGGCGCCGGTCTCGCGCGCCACATGCAGCACCTCGCTGAGCGCTTCGGCGTTGGTGCCCGGCGCGACATCGTCGGAGTAACGGGCGTGGAAGGTGGCCGGCACGTCGTGGTCCTTGGCGACCTCCGTCAGCGCCTTGATCTCGTCGAACGCGACGCCCGGGGTGTACTCGGGCTCGAAGTCGACGGCAAGATACCCGCCGGTCAGGTCCTCGTCGCACATCTTCACCAGGGCATCGATCTGCTCGGGCGACGCCGGGTCGTCGACGCCGAGCCCCAGCGTCGATCGCGACCACGGGTCACTGAAGGCGCCGCCATAGTGGGTCGGCGGGCGCTTCGTGTCGGAACCCCACACGTCGAAGTAATCGACGGCACGCGACCGCAGGCCGTGCAGCCCGAGATTCGTCGTGACGCCGTCGGCGATCTTGAACCAGATCCCGTACTCGTTGGGCTCGTAGCTCAAGATGTCGATGAAGCCGGGTGCTACGACGAGCCCCGCGGCGTCGACGACGACTCCGCCCCTGAGTGCGGAGCCTCCAGCCGTGATCGCCGTGACGGTGCCGCCGTCGATGCCGACGTCGGCGACGGCATCGAACTTCGATTCCGGGTCCATGACGCGTCCGTTGCGGATCACCGTGTCGAAAGTGTGCGTCGCGGCGTCGGGCGGGCTCGCAGCGCCCGGCAGCACGCGTACCGACGGCACATCCGACTCGCCACCACCGAACGGGTTGAGCGCGATCAGGCCGACCCCTGCGAGCGTCGCGCCGACCGCGGTCAGGAAGCCGCGTCGCGAGAGGTGGGGACCGTCCGCCGACGATGCGCGACCCGGGCGGACCGGCGGGCGGTGCGGCGGGCCTCCGCGGCGGGGGTCGCCCGGGCGCGGGGGAGGACCCGGCCGAGAGGGTGGGGTGGGCACCCTCTGAGGCTACGAGATCGGCCCCGATCCCCGGACGCGGGCCGGAAAGCGGCCGTCAGCGCCGGGAGTAGCCCCGGTCGGGATCGTGGTTCGCCCAACGGACGAACGGGAAGACCGCGAGCGCCACGATGGAGTCGTAGATCGCGGCGACGATGATCACCCGCACGCTCGTGAGCGAGAGGTAACCGGCCTGGCCGGCGATGCCCCCGACGATCGCGAAGATCGTGCCCCCGATCAGTCCGCCGATGAACCCCAGCACCATGGGCATCGTGCGGGACTCCCGTACGAAGCCGCTCTGGAACACGCCGACCGCATACCCCGTCACCGAGTTGGCCAGCGCCGAGAGCCCCACCGGCGAGGCCAGGAACAGATCGACGACGAGGCCACTGACGAACCCGAAGATCGCCCCGGTCTGGGGCCCCTCTTCGAACGCGACCGCGACCGTCGCCACCAGGCAGAGGTCCGGGATGGCACCGAACACGCGCAGATGGGGGAA
The DNA here is from genome assembly GCA_022865365.1 of Acidimicrobiia bacterium. Lineage (GTDB taxonomy): Bacteria > Actinomycetota > Acidimicrobiia > IMCC26256 > PALSA-555 > JALHSW01. Next base: position 7,693 of record JALHSW010000283.1, read on the forward strand.
CACGGTCGTCTGCAGGAGCACCAGCGTCACGACCAGCAGCACGAGCCGGACGCGCCGAATCACCATCCGGGAATCACCATCCGGGGATCCCCGCCTCGCGCGGGTCGAGCCCGTTAGCCACCCGTGGGCTCCGGCCAGCGGAGCACCTTCACGTAGGTGATGTCGTTCAGGCTGACGAGCGGTCGCAGCGACACGGTCGACTCGAGCTCACCCGTCTTCTTCTCGATGCCGGTCACCTTCGCGACGGGGATGTCGGGCGGGAACGCCGCGTTCGCGACCGCCGAGGTGAAGACGATCTCACCCTCACTGATGCAGGTGTCGGGGGACGAGTTCTCCCCGCACGGCGGGAGCAGCTTCGAGAGGAAGTTGAGGCGCATCTCTCGCTCCCCCGTGCGCCCCTCGGCGATGCCCCGCTCGTTGGTGTTCTCGAGACGCACCCCCACCCCGAAGCCGGGACTGTCGAGCAGCGTCACCGTGGCCTGCGTGCTCGACGCTTCGGTGACCTTGCCGACGAGACCGTTGCCCGCTACGACAGGTTGACCGACGTCAACGCCCTTGGAGATCCCCTTGTTGATCACCACGGTGCGTTCGAAGTTCCCCGGCGCGCCCCCGATGACCCGCGCCGCCACGCCGGTGGCGTCCTGGATCGTCGGCAGGTCGAGCAGCTTGCCCAGCTCGTTGACCTCCGAGCCGACCGCTCGCTCACGCAACAGCCGACCCTCGAGCTCGGCGACGCGCTTCTTGAGCAGCGCGTTCTCGTCCTTCACCGCGCCGTACCCGGTGATGCCGTCGCCTACGTTGCGCAGAGGATCGAATGCCGAGTCGACGACGGACTGCGCGGGCTGGAGCACGTCGCGCGCGACGCGTCGGACCGTGTCGATGAGCCCGTTACCGCGCGAGTCGACCGTCACGAGAACGAGCGAGAGGAACACCACGATGAGCAGGACGGGACGCCGGCGGGCGTCGCGTCGATAGACGACCATGAGCGCCTCCTAGCGCTCGGTCAGTCGTCGGGACCGCTGATGAGCACCTGCCGAAGCACATCGAACTGCTCGAGGCACTGACCCGAACCCAGGACG
>JALHSW010000284.1 GCA_022865365.1 Acidimicrobiia bacterium
AGGATCGAGGAGGCGCTGCGGTGGAAGCGCCTCGAGCGCGCCGAGCTCGTCGGCGTCGCCGCGCGGGCTGCGGGCGATGACACCGGTCTCGGTGTGTCGACCGAGGTTCTCGTGGATGCAGTCCTGGACGCCGGTGTCCGCGCGGCCGACGCGCGTGGAGCCGAAGCGGCACCGTTACGTGACGGCTCGTGTTACTTCCCGGAGGCCCAGTGACCAAGACCCGAATCTCGCTCACCGTCGACGCTTTGGACGCGGACGCGCCAACGACCTCCGCCGAGGTCAGCCCGGACTGGGTGCGGATCTCGGGCGCGAGCGCGATCGCGCTGCGCTTTCGCTCGGGACGGTTCGGCCGCGAGTTCGACTTCGGTGGCATCAACCTGCTGTTGAACTACGAAGACGGCTGCCGGTCGGACTGCTCGTACTGCGGACTCGCCCGGACGCGCCCGGGGGCGTACGAGGACAAGTCGTTCATTCGGGTGGAATGGCCGCTGGTGCAGACCGACGAGCTCGTGGAGCGCATGGCTCGCCACGAGGAGAAGTTGACGCGACTCTGCATCTCGATGGTCACCCACCCCTTCTCATACCGCGACACGTGCGACATCACTGAGCGCATCCGGGCCCACGTGGAGACCCCGCTCTCGATCCTCGTCGCCCCGCCCACACTCAACCGGCGGCGGCTCGAGCGGTTCAAGGAGCTCGGCGTCGACATGATCGGATTCGGCATCGACGCCGTCACCGAGGACCTGTTCCGACGCCACCGGACCGAGGTGCCGGCCGGAGGTGCCGGGCTCAGCTGGGACCAGTACTGGGAGATCGTCGGTCACGCCCGCGACCTGTTCGGCCCGTGGAAGGTCAACTGCCACACGCTGGTCGGCCTCGGCGAGACCGACCGCGATCTCGTCGACATCTTCGTCCGTCTGCGCGACCGGGAGATCTTCTCGTACCTGTTCTGCTTCAATCCCGAGCCCGACTCACGCCTCGCCCACCACCCGAAGTCGCCATTGCGGAGATGGCGGCGCATCCAGCTCGTCAAGCACCTGATCGAGACCGAAGGCCTGGGTTGGGACGATTTCGAGTTCGACGACGACGAGGCGCTGACGCTCTTGCGCGGCTCGGAGCTGCTCGTCGACGGCGCAGTCGAGAGTGGCGTGCCCTTCATGACCAACGGCTGCCCGGGTTCAAAGGGTGAGCCGGGATGTACCCGCCCGTACGGTTCGTACCGGCCGGCCGAACAGTTCCGCGACTTTCCGTTCGCCCCCGACCCCGACGATCTCCGGGACATCAGGGCCGAGATGGACCTCGAATCGATCTTCGAGAAGGTGAGGTAGCGCAGTGCGCATCGTGGTGCCGATCAAACAGGTTCCCGACCTGGTGGAGGAGCTCGAGCTGTCGTCGGATGGCACCGACGTCGATCGAGAGTTCCTCAAGTTCGTCGTCAACGAGTTCGACGATCATGCGCTCGAGGAGGCGCTCCTCGTGAAGGAGGCTTCCGACGCCGAGGTCGTGGTCGTCGGCTTCGACGAACCCGACATCGACCAGGCCCTCTACACCGCGATCGCCAAGGGTGCAGACCGGGCCGTCAAGATCACGGGCGCAGGCGAGGGCGCGATCGACAGTCACGCCCGCGCCGCCGTGCTCGCCGATTGGCTTGCCGGACAGGACGCCGACCTGGTGCTGACCGGCGTGCAGGCCGCCGACGACCTCGACGGCCAGCTCGTCCCCCTCCTCGCGGCACGTATGGGTCTCCCACACGCGTCGGTGGTGGTGTCGGTGGATGCGAAGGAAGGGGTCGCCCGCGTCCGCCAGGAGTTCAGTGGCGGCGCGAGCGCAGACCTGGAGGTTCGACTCCCCGCCGTCTTCGGCGTACAAGCGTCCCGTCAGCCACCGCGGTACGCGTCGATCACGCGGATCCGCCAGGTCATGCAGGCGGGCGGGATCGAAGAGGCGGCCGCCGCGCCCGCGTCCGGAGGACCCGCGCTGACCGTCCGGCGTCTGTACCCACCGGAGCAGACCGGCCACGCCGAGATGCTCGAGGGAAGCCCGGCCGACGTGGCCGACCGCATCATCGAGCTCGTCCGGGCCAAGGGTCTGCTCAACAACTAGGAGATCGTGATGGGAAACGACGTCCTCATACTGGCCGAGCACCAGGCCGGGTCGATCAGCGACATCACCTTCGAGCTGCTCGGCAAAGCGAAAGAGGTCGCGGGCGCGTCCGGAGGCCGGGCGATCGTCGCGCTGTTCGGGAACGCGGGATTGGCGGGCGAGCTGGGTGCCGCCGACGTCGTCTTCACCATGGACGACGGCGCGCTCGCGAGCTACACCGCCGAGGCCTACGAGAAGGCGCTGGCCCATGTTGTCGAGCAGCACCAGCCGCGCCTGGTGCTCCTGGGGACCACGACCGCCGGCCTCGACGTCGCGGCGTCGCTCTCGGAGATCTGGGGCGCGCCCCTCGTGTCGTACGTGGTCGGGCTCGAGTCCGAGGGTGACACGCTCGTGGCGACCGCCCAGATCTACGGAGGCAAGCTCATGGCCGAGGTCGCGCTCGAAGGTGATCGCGCGATCGCCGCCGTGACCGCCGGTTCGTTCCCGGGCGAGGCCGGCCGGGGCACGGGGAGCCCTGCGGTGGAAGCTGTCGAGCCACCGGCCGAGCTGGGTGCGGGTCTGCGCACCACGTTCATCGAAATGATCCTGCCAGAGGCCGGTGATGTCGACATCACCGCCGCCGACATGCTCGTCGCCGTCGGCCGGGGCATCGGCAGCGAGGGTGATGTCGAGCTCGTCCAGGAGCTTGCAGACGCGATGGGTGCGCCACTGGCCGCGTCGCGCCCGATCACCGATCTCGGCTGGCTCCCGAAGAGCCGCCAGGTCGGCAAGTCGGGCGTCAAGGTGAAGCCGCGCGCGTACTTGATGTTCGGAGTCTCGGGGGCCCCGGAGCACCTCGAGGGGATGCGCGACGCAGAGCTGATCATCGCCTGCAACACCGACGCCCAAGCCCCGATCTTCGACACTGCCCACTACGGCACGACCGTGGACCTCTTCGATCTCCTCCCGGCGCTCACCGAGAAGCTCGGCGGATGACCAGCGCGTTGGCCGGACTCCCGCTCGCCGTCGAGGAGACGCGCGAGGTCTTCGAGGGGATCGGCACGCTCGGCGAGGGGATCTTCTACGCCCTCGCCTTTACGTCCACCTCCGTGTTCGCGTGGGGATGCTGGCGCCGGATACGCAAGTATCGGCGCGGTCGGCCTGCCGGTCGCTTCCGATCGCGCGAGTCCCGGGTGGCCGCCCCTTCGAACGGGGAGCGGGTGACGGCGACCCCGAACGGAGAGCAGGCGACGGCGGTCGTCCAGGGCGCGCCCACCCGCAACGGCAGCGCGAACGGCCACACCGTCGACGCCGGCACAGCGGCGCACTCGCTGGTCGCGCTCGCGGCCAACACCACGGTGCGCAAGCGCGACCGGGCTGCGGGCATTGCGCACTTCCTCGTGTTCTGGGGCTTCATCACGCTGTTCATCGGGACCGTGATCCTCACGATCGACTACGACATCGTGCGCAACGCGACCAATGCGCTCGGCGAGGAGCGCAGCTTCTTCAAGGGCGCGTTCTACCTCGGGTACTCGGTGATCCTCGACACGATGGGGCTCGCCTTCGTGCTCGGGATGCTCTACCTCATGTGGCGGCGGGCCTTCGGCCACAAGGCCGCACTCGACTACACGCGGGCAGAGAAGCCCGAGGGCGGGTACTCGCGCGACGAGTTCGTGCAGGGGGACTGGCTGTTCCTCGGTCTGCTCTTCGCCCTGCTCTCGACGGGCTTCCTCCTCGAAGGCTTCCGGATCCGGGCCAGCGGATTCCCGTCGTTCGAGGTGTGGTCGCCGGTGGGGTGGCTGATCGCGAGGGGAGTACGGGCAGTCGGGATCGGGACCGGTGGGGCCGGCGACGTCCGCATCGCGATGTGGTGGGTCCACGCCGTGATGGCGATGGGGTTCGTCGCCTACATCCCGTTCTCGAAGGCGATGCACATGCTCACCGACACCGCGAACGTGGTGGCGTTCGACCCGGCAAGTGCCCGACGGCTGCACGCGCCGCGGCCCGGCGCTGATCACATCGGCTACCGGACGCTGGACGATTTCACCTGGAAGGAGCTCCTCGACCTCGACTCGTGCACGAAGTGCGGTCGCTGCCACGTCGCGTGCCCGGCGACCGCTTCTGGCGCACCGCTCTCGCCCCGTGACTTCATCCTGGATCTCCGCCAGTGGGCCGACGAGTCGACGGGCGGGCGCACGTTCCTCGACCGGGAACGTCGACCGACGACGACGGGTCCGCTCGCCGGGAACGGTGACGTCCGCGTTGCGGGCGACGTGATCACGGTCGAGACCTTGTGGTCGTGCACGACGTGCATGGCCTGCGTCGAGGCCTGCCCGGTCGGGATCGAGCACGTCTCGACGATCGTCGAGCTGCGGCGCAACCTCGTCGACGAGGGTGCGATGGAGCCGACCCTTCAGAGCGCGCTCCAGAACCTCGCGCAGCAAGGCAACTCATTCGGCAAGTCGTCGCGGATGCGAGCGCGCTGGACCAAGGAGCTCGACTTCGAGGTACCTGATGCGCGCACGACCCCGGTCCGCTACCTCTGGTTCGTGGGCGACTTCGCCGCGTTCGACGAGCGCCTCCAGGAGCTCTCGCGCACGCTCGCGCGCATCCTGCACGACGCCGGCGTCGACTTCGGCCTGCTCTACGAGGACGAGTGGAACTCCGGGAACGACGTCCGACGCGTCGGGGAAGAAGGGCTCTTCGAGATGCTCGTCGAGCACAACGTGGCCGCGTTCGAGTCGGCGAGCTTCGACGAGATCTTCACGACCGATCCCCATTCGTTGAACACGCTGCGCAACGAGTACCCGGAGTTCGGGCTCGACAAGCCCACCCGGCACTACACCGAGGTCCTGGCCGACCTGCTGGAGTCGGGTGCGATTCCCACGCGCTCACTCGACGTCCGGGTCACGTACCACGACCCCTGTTACCTCGCGCGCTACAACGGCGTGACCGATCCCCCTCGTCGGGTATTGCGGGCACTCGGGTGCGACCTGGTGGAGATGCCGCGCAACAAGGACAACACGTTCTGTTGCGGAGCCGGCGGCGGGCGCATCTGGATGGACGATTCCGGGCTCGAGGAACGGCCCAGTGAGAACCGCATCCGTGAAGCCGCGGAGCTCGACGTCGAGCGGTTTGTGGTCGCGTGCCCGAAGGACTTCACCATGTACACCGACGCCGCCAAGACCACCGGCCACGACGACCGCCTCCAGGTCGTCGACGTGATCCAGCTCGTCGACGAGGCGCGTGTGGCAGCGGACCTCGTGGTGACCGAATGATGCAGCCCGCCTTCGACGCAACGCTCGTCGGCAAGGCCCTCGGAGCCCGACTCGACGAGATCGAGGCGACGATCGAGCGCCTCCGTACGTTCGCGTTCGAGCCCGACACGGCCGTGTCGGCGGTGATGGGCGAGGGGGAGGTGCTCGACACGGCACGAGAGCTCGTGCTCCGGGCGCTTCGGGTCATGAGCGACCCGCTCGACTACCGTCTGCTCCTTCGCCTCCTCGACGGTGATTCCGACCTGGAGGTGCTCGGGAACCTGCTCGCGCTCCCGCACGCGGCGATCTGGGAGCGTGTGAACGATCTCGTGCAGGCGGGCCTGGTGGGTCGCTCGCTCGAAGCCGACCAGGCCGGGCTCACCGCCGCGGGCCAGGCGCTCGTCGAGCTGGTCGAGGCGATCGCCCGGGCGGCGGGGGAGGGGCGTTAGGACGTGGATTGCCCGTGGTGCGACTTCGCCGGCACGCCGCGCGAGCTCCACGCGCACCTCGGTGAGGCACATCCCGAGCGTGTGCGCTTCGAGGAGCGTGGGAGCTCGCGGTTCTACGGGATCGACTGCCCGATCTGCGACGAGGGCTACGAGCACATCGTGAAGCCGCGCTCGCGCGATCCGGGGTTCATGGAGGAGTTCCAGCGCGAGATCCGCCTGGTCGCGTTCGACATGCTGGTCAACCACATGCTGGGCGAGCACAGCGAATACGCCACTGAAGGAGCCGAAGGAGATGGAGCCGGAGCCGTGCCCGAAGGCCCGGCCTGAGGCAGGATCCACCACACGAGCAGGAGGAAGGCGTTGACGACCGTACGAGGCTGCAACATCCCCGACGATCTCCATTACCTCGTGGAGAAGCACGTCTGGGCCCGCCGTGATGACGATCTCGTGACCGTCGGGCTGACCGATGTCGCCCAGAACCTCGCCAAGGCGATCCTCTCCGTGTCGCTGAAGAAGCCGGGGAAGAAGGTGGTCAAGGGCAAGAGCGTGGCCACCGTCGAGAGCAGCAAGTGGGTCGGTCCCGTGCCAAGCCCGGTGACCGGTGAGGTGGTCGAGGTCAACGAGGCGGTCGCGAGCACACCGGGGACCATCAACACGGACCCGTACGGCGAAGGGTGGATCGCACGACTCCGGCCCGACGACTGGGAAGCCGACGCCGGCGATCTCGTGACAGGGTCCGCCGGGGTGGAGGCGTACGAGCGGTTCCTGGATGCCGAGGGGATCGTCTGCGAGGACGAGTGACGTGAGCGAGCAGAGCTGGTTCGGCTGCGTTGTACCCGAGGAGCTCCTCTACGACGTCGAGAACCACGTCTGGGTCCGGTTCGAGGGCGACGAGGCCGTGCTCGGGATGACCGACGTGGCCCAGACGATGTGCGGCAAGTTCGTCCAGCTCTCCTGGAAGCAGCCGGGCCGGGTCGTGAAGCGCGGCAAGCCACTCGTGGTGATCGAGAGCGCGAAATGGGTCGGCCCGTTCCCCTCGCCCTTCAACGGTGAGCTCGTCGCTACGAACGAGTCGGCGTTCGCGGCCGACATCCTCGTGGCCAACCGCGACCCGTACGGCGCGGGCTGGCTCGTGCGCGTCCGGCCCTCGAACCTCGACGAAGCGCACGAGCAGCTCGTCGGCGGCGCCGAGGCGTTCGATCGCTACCGCAGCTTCATCGAGGAGCACGAGATCCGCTGCTTCCGCTGCGAGGAGTGAGGATGGACATCGACATCGACGCAGGTGTACGGCGTGCGCTGGCCGAGGTGCGGGAGGGCGCGCTGAGCGTCGAGCTGACCCTCCACTTCTGCGGGGGGCTGGTGACCAAGGACGCGGTCGCGTATCCGGGCGCCGAGGACGAGGCGGCCGGGTTCCAGCGGGAGCGGGTCGGCGACCTCGACCTCTACTGGCGTCAGCGGCTCGTGGTCGAGGGGTCGACCGCGAGCCGGGTGAGCACCGAGATCGTCCCCCGCCACCTCCGTGTCCGCACCAAGGACGGGATGCTCTCCGCCCAGGCGTCCTACGAGTAGGGCGCCGAGGGTTGCGGGTCCACCGGGAGTGGACGAGTATTCACATATAAGGATATGCGGGTCTGCGATGTTCCGTGGGCCCGCCGAGAGGGGGGGGCAATGCCCGAGATGAACGGCGACGACGAACGCCAGAAGCGCATGTCGATCGTGTGCTGGAGCAACGACCTCGACCGCGTGTGGCCAGTCATGATCCTGGCCACGACCGGCGCGGCCTCGGGCCTCGACGTGAACATCTTCTTCACGTTTTGGGGCCTGCGGGTGCTGCAGCGCAACGAGAAGCGCACGACTGGACAGAACTGGAAGCAGCGGGGCGAGTCGGTGATGGACCGGGGCGGCACCGACCATCTGAAGCTGTCCAAGATGCACATGGGCGGCATGGGCACCGCGATGATCAAGTCGCTCGCCAAGGAGTTCAAGGTGGCGAGCCCCACCGAGCTGCTCGGGATGGCGTCAGACCTGGGTGTTCGGCTCTACCCGTGTCAGATGACGATGGAGCTCTACGGGCTCACGAAGGACGACTTCATCGACAATCTGGAGACGCCGCTCGGCGCCGCCAGCTTCATCGAGATGGCGGCCGAATCCGACATCAACCTCTTCATCTGACCGAACCTCGCCGCGTCCTCACGCTGACCACCGACGCGGTGGTGGTCCGTGGGCTGGAGCGGGTCGCGCGCGCGCGCGATCGCGTGTTGGTGGAAGCCGACGAACCTTCGACGGATGCCGTCGACGTGATCGTCATCGACCTCGACCAGCCAGAAGCAGCCGAGGACCTCGCTCGTTGGCGCGAGCGTCTCCCCGAGGCCTTCATCGCGGGCCATCTCGGAACGCCAGATCAGGATCGGTGGCTCGCCGCTGAGCGCGCTGGCTGCGACCTCGTGGCCAACCGCGGCGCGTTGGCTTCCGGTCTCCAGCGCCGATTGCCTCCACCGGGGGCCCGCCGGCGCCCCCGGCTCCCGCTGCTCGCGGCAGCCGACGTTCCCGGTCGCCTGGGACTCGTGGTTCGCGCGCCGGACACTCCCGTCGGACCCATCGCGCTCTACCACATCGGTGGGGAGCTCTACGCGGTCGAGGACCGGTGCCCGCACGCGGGCGCGACACTCTCGGAGGGTGAGGTGGACGGCTCGATCGTCACCTGTCCCAGGCACGGGAGCCAGTTCGACGTCTGCACCGGCGAGCGCACGCGGGGCCCGGCCGACGCCGCGTTGCGCACCTTCCGCGCCGTCGAGGAAGACGGATTCGTCCATCTCCTCCTCGACCCGGACCAGGAGGACGAGTGCAACTAGAGGGGCGGGGTCGGTCAGCCCCCCGACGCCGCACGCAACACGGCGCGGTCGCGTCGAGCTTCGCGCACGAGCAACTCGGGGTCGTCCGAATGGTAGATCTGCACGCCGGCGATCCGTTCTTCGCCGCGGAAGACCTGACCGCGGAGTCCGCTCGCGCCCCGGGAGACCCGCAGGACGAAGGTCGAGCCGTCGGCCTCGAACTCGATCTCCTCGGGTGTGTCGCCCCCGGCGACCGCGTCGGATCCCGGCCTGGTCATGGTCCGCCGATCGTCCGGAGGTCCTGCACGCTCGGGGGGTGAAGCTCGCGATTGCCGACGATCGCGCGGGCGTCGTCGGACATGCGGTCCCGAGACCACTTGGGCTCTAGGGTGAACTCGACCGACACGTCCGAGACCCCGGGAAGGGAGTAGAGGACCTCCTGCATCTGGCCCTCGAGCATCGGGCCGATCGCGCACCCGAACGTCGTCAGCGTGTACGTGACGTGGACCCGCCCGTCGCTCGCCACGTCGACGTCGTAGACCAGTCCCAGATCGACGATGTTGATACCCAACTCGGGATCGGGGATGACTTTGAGCGCCTCCCGGGCTTCGTCGGAGGTCGCGAGCGACGCGGCGCTCACCGGGACACCGGAACGCTTGAGCATGTGCGCATAGACGCATAGTGTGTCGGCATCGAGGTCGGTCACGCAAGAGCGTCTGTGATTTTGGGCTGTGGGGGCTGAATGGCGCGCTTCGGATTCCTGATCGACCAGGACACGTGCATCGGCTGTCATGCCTGCACGGTGGCGTGCAAAGCGGAGCACGACGTCCCACTCGGCGTGAACCGCACCTGGGTCAAGTACATCGAGAAGGGCTCGTTCCCCGACTCCCAGCGCAAGTTCTCGGTGATGCGCTGCAACCATTGTGACAACGCGCCGTGCGTCACGATCTGCCCCACGAACGCCCTCTTCGTCCGCGACGACGGCATCGTCGACTTCGACACGAGCGTCTGCATCGGCTGCAAGTCGTGCATGAACGCCTGTCCCTACGACGCCCTCTACATCGATCCCGAGGAGCACACGGCGCAGAAGTGCAACTTCTGCGCGCACCGGATCGACGTCGGGTTGGAGCCGTCATGCGTCATCGTGTGCCCCACTCAGTCGATCGTGGCGGGTGACCTCGACGATCCCGACACCCGGATCTCGAAGATGGTCGCCCGACACGACATACAGGTGCGCGCGCCAGAGCAGGGGACGAGGCCCAAGGTCTTCTACAAGGGAGCCGACGAGGCCTCGCTCGACCCGACCCGCACGCGGATCGCCGACGACGGGATGATCTGGGCCGACACCACGCCCCACCACCCGACGGTCACGACGATCCCCGTCCATCTCCGACCCCACGTCGATGACCGGGGGAAGGCCCGCGGCGGGCAGGTCGTCGCCCGCACCGTGTACACGACCGAGCACCCGATGCCATGGAAGAGCATGGTCACGGCATACCTCGTCACCAAGGCGATCGGCGCCGGCGCACTGATGGTTGCCGCGTTGCTCGTCCTGCTCGGCCACGCCGGGCGCCAGGGTGCAGTCGGAGTCCTGCCACCCGTGCTTGCCGGTATCTTGACCTTCGTCACCGGAGCGCTCCTCGTCGCGGATCTCAAGCAGCCCCGCAGGTTCTTCTACCTGCTGACTCGCCCCAACTGGCGATCCTGGCTGACTCGCGGTGCGGTGATCCTCGCGATCTACGCGGCCATCAGCGCGGCGTGGTTCGTGGCGGGATTGCTCCACGAGGCCGGCGCGATCCGCGTCCTGGCCGCGCCGGGCTTCGTGCTCGGTGCTGCGACCGCCGGATACACGGCGTACCTCTTCGGCCAGTGCGAAGGGCGTGATCTCTGGCAGACACCGATGCTGCTTCCGGTGCTCCTCGCCCAAGCCGTCGTTGCCGGCGCGAGCGCGTTCCTGATCGCTGATGTGTTCCTCACAGTTCCCGAGCTCGACGCGATCCGGTGGACGCTGCTCGGCGCGATCGGCGCAGTGGCCGTCTTCACGTTCGCGGAGCTCACGGCGCGGGGGACAGCACACGTCGAGATGGCGGTCGCCGAGATGACCCGGGGGCGATACGCAGCCCGCTTCTGGCTCGGTGGCGTACTGCTCGGTCTCGTCGTTCCTGGCGCGCTCGTCGTCGTTGCGCTCGCCGCCGGCTCGGGAGGCGTCGCCCTCTCCGCCGCCGCCGCCGCATTCGCGATCGTGGGCCTCGCCGCCTACGAGGACGCCTTCGTCCGTGCCGGCCAGTCCGTCCCGCTCTCGTAGGAGGCCCCAGACAACATGAGCAGTCGCGAGATCCTGGACCAGCTCGCGAGCGCGACGGTCGACGTGCCGCTCGAACGCCTCCTGCCAGGCTCGGCGCTCACGAGCTACCCACCCGTCGACCAATGGCATGACCACGCCGAGTACGACCCGGAAGAGTGGAGGCACGGCCGCAAGGTGGAGCGCCGCTACTCGCTCATCCCGACGACGTGCTTCAACTGCGAGGCGTGCTGCGGGCTGCTCGCGTACGTCGACAAGGCCACCGGCGAGATCCGCAAGTTCGAGGGGAACCCGGCGCATCCGGCCAGCCGTGGCCGGAACTGTGCCAAGGGTCCCGCGACCATCACCCAGGTGTACGACCCCGAGAGGATCCTCTATCCACTCAAGCGCAGCGGCCCCCGGGGCTCCGGCCAGTGGGAGCGCACCACCTGGGGCGAAGCGCTCGCCGACATCGGGGGGCGTGTCGGCCGGGCCTTCCGCGAGGACCGCCACGACGAGGTCATGTACCACGTCGGTCGTCCCGGCGACGACAGCTACATCGAGCGGGTGCTGCACGCGTGGGGGATCGACGGGCATAACTCGCACACGAACATCTGCTCGTCGGGAGCCCGGTTCGGGTACGCCGCCTGGATGGGATTCGATCGGCCTTCGGCAGACTTCGCGAACGCGAGGGTCATCTTCTTGATTTCGAGCCACCTCGAGGCCGGACACTATTTCAACCCGCATGCGCAGCGGATCGTCGAAGGAAAGATGCGGGGGGCCACGCTGATCACGGTCGACCCCCGCCTGTCGAACACGGCGTCGATGTCGGACCACTGGTTCGCGCCCTGGCCCGGGACCGAACCGTTCCTTCTGCTCACGATCGCGCGGCTCCTCCTGGAGGCCGGCACGTGGGACCAGGAGTTCGTCCGCCGATGGGTCAACTGGGAGACGTTCCTGCGCGAGACTCGTCCCGATCTCGAGCCCATCTTCACCAACTTCGAGCCCGCGCTCCTCGAGCTCTACGCGGACTACACGCCCGAGCGGGCCGAGCAGGTCTGCGGCGTCGAGGCCCGGCGGATCCAGGAGGTCGCGACCGTCATCGGCGGCGCGCTCGGCCGGTTTGCCTCGCACAGCTGGAGGGCCGCGGCGGCCGGGAACGAGGGTGGCTGGCAGACCGCGAGGTGCCTGATGCTCCTCAACGTGCTCACCGGCAGCGTCGGGACCGAAGGCGGCACGAGCGCGAACGGATGGAACAAGTTCATCCCGGTGCCCCCCAAGGCCGTGCACCCGCAGTCGCGTTGGAACGAGCTCACCTGGCCGCTCGAGTACCCCCTCGCGCACCACGAGATGAGCTTCTTGCTCCCGTACTTCCTCAAGGAGGGCAGAGGGCGCCTCGACACCTACTTCACGCGGGTCTACAACCCGGTGTGGACCAACCCGGATGGCTTCTCCTGGATCGAGGTTCTCACCGACGAGGACAAGATCGGATGCCACGTCGCACTCACCCCGACCTGGTCGGAGACCGCGTGGTTCGCCGACTACGTGCTGCCCATGGGCGTGGGCGCGGAGCGCCACGACCTCGCGTCCTACGAGACGCACTCCGGACGCTGGATCGGCTTCCGACAGCCCGTCTTCAGGGTGTTCGCCGAGCAGCAGGGTCAGACCGTGAAGCGGACCCACGAGGCGAACCCCGGCGAGGTGTGGGAGGAGGACGAGTTCTGGATCGACCTGGCGTTTCACATCGACCCAGACGGAGACCTTGGTATCCGGACCCACTTCGAGAGCCTCGAGCGCCCTGGCGAACCGATCTCCATGGACGAGTACTACGAGCAGCTGTTCTCGCACTCCGTCCCCGGCCTGCCCGAGACAGCGGCCGAAGAGGGGCTCAGCCCGCTCGCGTACATGCGCAAGTACGGCGCGTACGCCTTGCCCGGCGACCAGTACGGCGTCCACGAACGCGAGGTCGGTCCCGACGAGCTCGCGGGAGCGGTGACGGGCGACGACGGCGTGTATCGCAAGCCGGGGACCGCCGGCCTGCACGATTCGCTCAGCGAGATCGAAGGCCACATGCCCTTCATCGGTGACGGCTCGCTCGGAGTCGACGTCGATGGTGTGGTGCGCTTCGGGTTCCCCACCCCGAGCCGCAAGCTCGAGCTCTACTCGCCGACGCTCGCGGAGTGGGGCTGGCCCGAGTACGCGCTGCCAACGTGGACGCCGAGCCACGTGCACTGGGAAGACCTCGACCTCGCAGGAGGCGAGCGCATCCTGGTCCCCACCTTCCGGCTCCCGACCCTCATCCACACCCGCTCGGGGAACGCCAAGTGGCTCAACGAGATCAGTCACGGCCACCCACTCTGGGTGCACCCCTCCGACGCCGACGAGCTCGGACTCGACACCAACGGACTCGTGCGCATCAGCACGCGCACCGGCTACTTCGTGATGCGCGCGTGGCGCACCGAGGGCATCCGGCCCGGTGTCGTCGCGGCATCGCACCACATGGGCCGCTGGCGACTCCAGGAGGAGCAGGGGAATGAACGCTGGTCCTCGGGACTCGCGGCACTCGGACGCGACGACGACCGCTGGACCTTGCGCAGCGAGCACGGCGTCGCGCCGTTCACGAGCCCGGACGCCGACTCGGGTCGCATCTGGTGGACGGACGCGGGGGTTCATCAGAACCTCACCTTCGCACCCCAGCCCGACCCGATCAGCGGCATGCACTGCTGGCTCCAGCGCGTGCGCATCGAGCCCGCTCGTGAGGGCGACCGGTACGGTGACATCGCCGTCGACACCTCGGCGTCGATGGACGCGTACCGCGAGTGGATCGCCAAGACCCGCCCTGGACCTGGGCCCGGCAACCTTCGTCGGCCGCTGTGGTTCGCGCGTCCCGTGAAGCCGCAGGCTTCCGCCTACGAGTACCGACCGACCTCATGACCACGACCACCTCTGTCCTCGACCTCGTGGAGTCGGCCCGCCGCCGGGCGCGCCTCGCCGCGGTGCTCGGGCGCCTGCTCGCCGAGGAGCCGCGACCCGAGTTGGCGGAGCTCGTGGCGGCCGTCCCCGAGCTCGCCCCGCTCGCCGAACCGGATCCGGCCCTGGCCGCGGCATTCGAGCGGCTCCTGATCCGCGAGGTGCCCCTTCACGAGAGCGTGTTCACCGGTCCCGACGGTCGACGTGGCGGACCGACGGTCGCAGCCGTGTCCGGGTTCTATGACCGTCATGAGCTCGGGGCCCCGCCGCGGTGGCGCGTCGCAGGCTCCGACCACGTCGGTGTGGAGCTCTGGGCCTACGGGGCCCTGTGTGCCGAGGAGGCTTCGGGCTGGGAAGATCAGCAACCCGACCGCGCGACCCGAGCCGTCGAAGCCGAACGTGAGCTCCTGGCCCAACACCTCGCCACCTGGGCCGAGGTCGCGATCACCGCGCTGGCGCGCCGGGCGACGGGCACGGCCTACGCGGCGTTGGCCGCGGCGGCGGGCGCCTTCGTGGCCGCAGAGGCCGAGCGACTCCGCCCTGCCCCCGACCATCCCGGCCTCCCTCCCGTCGAAGTTGCACCGGCACCCCGGCGTGGGGGCCCTGGCCCGCTCGCTCGGTGGCTGCTCGCGCCCGGCCGCTGCGGCGCGTACCTCGACGTCGACGACCTCGCCGGAGCGGCCCACGCGCTCGGCATCCCGTGGCGTCCCTCGGATCCTCGGAGCCGCTTCCGCGAGGTGATCGACAGCGCGACCGACGGTGGCGACCTGCCCGCGCTGGCGGCAGCGCTCAAGCTCCCCGTCGAGGAGTGGCGCGACGCGCATGCCCGCAACGAGGCTGAGCGCGAGGGCAATCGACGCGCGTGGCGCGCTTGGCGGATGCGAGCCGAGGAGTCGATGCGCCTCCTCGATCGCGTCGAGAGGTCCCGCAGCGCTCATTCGGCGGAGTCGCGGGCCGAGGGCGAGTTCGGCTCCGTGGTCGTCCGGGTGCGGGGTGCAGACGCGCTTGAACGAGAGCACGCCGCGGCCAAGGTGATCGACCGGCTGCGCGCGCTCGAGCTCCTTGTCGCCGTGTGCTCGGATCTTCCAGCGGATCTGAGCCGAGGAATGGAGACCCTTCTCGCCGCCGGCGCTGACGCGGTATTGCTCGCATCCGACACGTCGACGGCGGTGGCGTGGCGCGACGGCGGGCCGCGTGTCGAGCGCGAGCAGCGTTACCTTGCCGATGTCGCCGTCATCGTCCGACTCGAGCCCGCGACGGGCGCGACGAGGGTCGAGGTGGACGCGCAAGGCGAGCCCGAGCTTCGAGACCGCGTGTTCGAGGCGCTCGCCGACTTTGGGACGCGCCTCGATGCGGCCGAGCCGACAAGAACGACATCGTGATCTTCACCCAGTACTACTTGGACTGCCGTTCGCAGGCCTCGTACCTCATCGGGGACGAGACGACCGGTCGGACCGTCGTCGTCGACCCGCGGCGCGACATAGCGGAGTATGTCCAGGACGCCGGTGCGGCCGGCCGCGGGACGCCGAGGCAGCCCCCACCCCGAAATGGATGGGTGCGATCGACGGCTTCAACGCACCGAAGTCCCTCGGCGCGGGTCAGCTCGGATCGGGTGCGGCGAGGTGCCGGCCAGTTGGTCATGTGTCGTCGCGGGTGACACGTGCGAGGGCGGAGCGGGCGAGGATGACTGTCCCGTCGAACTCCATCGCGGCGCCGCGTGTGCGGACGTCGGTGAGGGTCTCGCCGCCGCGTCAGCGATCCTCGGCTGCGTCGGTTCCACGGTCAGGGACGGATGGCGACCACGGTCGTGTGCGTCACGTCGCCGAGAGGATCGCGTGCGACAGCATGCCTCCGGACACGACGCGAGCATCGAAGCCGTGCTGCAGCAGCAGGCGCGTCGCGGTGTAGGCGCGCTGACCGGAGCGGCACACCACGTTGATCTCGCGATCGCGGGGGAGTTCGTCGAGGCGGGCGCGAAGCTCGCCGATGGGGATGTCGACCGCGTCCGGGACGTGCTCGACCGCGAGTTCCGCCTTCTCGCCCACGTCGAGGAGGAATCCGTTTCCGGTGGAGTCCCAGTGGCTCAGGGGCATGTCCCCGCGCAGCACCCCCGAGGCGACCATCCCGGCGAAGTTGATCGGGTCCTTCGCGCTCCCGAACGGCGGCGAGTAGCAGAGCTCGGCCTCTTCGAGGTCGTACACGGTTGCCCCCAGCTGGATCGCCAGGGCCAGGTCACCGATCCGCTTGTCCACGCCGTCTTCGCCGACGGCTTGGGCTCCGAGCAGGCGCCCGTCCGTCTTGCGGAAGATGACCTTCATCGCGATCGGCTTGGCCCCCGGGTAGTACCCGGCGTGGGAGTTCGGGTAGAGGTAGATCTTCTCGTAGTCGGTGTCACCGAGGCGGTTGAGCGTCTTCTCGTTGGCGCCGGTCCACGCGACGCCGGCGCCGAACAGCTCGACGATCGAGGTGCCCTGGGTTCGCGGAAGCTCGAGTCGCGCCCGGCGATCACATCGGCCGCGATTCTGGCTTGGCGGTTCGCGGGTCCGGCGAGCGCGATGAGGCTCCACTCGCCGGTGACGAAGTCGCGGACCTCGACGGCATCCCCCACCGCGAAGATGTCGGGGTTGCTCGTGCGCATGTGCTCATCGACGCGGATCCCGCCGCGCTCGCCGATCTCGATGCCTGCCATCTGGGCCAGGGTGGTGTCGGGTCGTACCCCGAGCGCGAGGATCACTAGGTCGGCCGGGTACGACGTGCCGGACTGGGTCGACATGGTGAGCGAGTCGTCTTCGGCCTGCTCGAATCCGGCGACGCCGTCGTTGACCACGACGTGAACGCCGTGCAGCCCGAGGAAGTCCTCGACGAGGCGCCCGTACTCCCGATCGAGTGGGGTCAGCACCTGATCTGCCATCTCGAGCACCGTCACGTCGAACCCGCGACGAACAAGGTTCTCGGCCATCTCGAGACCGATGAACCCGCCGCCGACCACGACCGCGCGCATCGCAGGTCGCACGGTCTGGAAGCCCGAGTACTTCTCCATCCCGGCAAGGAAGCTCGTCCCGCGCTCGATCCACTCACGGATCTCCCTGGCATCGGGCACGGGCCGCACCTGGAAGATGCCCGGCAGGTCGATGCCGGGCAACGGCGGACGAACCGACGCCGCCCCGGGAGACAGCACGAGCTTGTCGTAGGGCTCGGTGCTCACGTCGCCCGTCGCGACGTTCCGAAGTTGCACGGTCTTGTCCTGTGGGGAGATCCCGATCGCCTCGCAGCCGGTCCGACAATCGACCGCGAAATGCCGGCGGAACAGTTCCTCGTTCGCGACCAGCAGGTCCGACTCGTGCTCGATGACGTTCCCGACGTGATACGGCAACCCGCAGTTCGCGTACGAGACGAACGGCCCCCGTTCCACCATGAGGATCTCGGCCTGCTCGTCGAGCCTGCGCAAACGGGCCGCACACGACGCGCCGCCCGCGACACCACCGACAATGATCACCTTCATCGAACGACCTCTCTGTTGTGTCCCTTGTTGGCGCATAGGAGTCCTGCCGCGGGAATCGGCACTCTGAAGCTCATTGGACCCACGGACCGCGCCAGCCGCCGTGATCCGCGGCGAGCGCATCGACGGCGTCGGGCCCTCCCCGCCTTCGAGGTCGGTGAACGGGAACGTGACGTGCCCGTGGGCAGCGAAGGGAGTTCAGGCCTCGGTCACCCCGCTCCTGCGGTCCTGTCGGTTCCAGCGAGGACCGGGGGGAGTGAGGCATCAAGATGCAGAGAGGTGATGCTAAGATGCTCAACGTGAGGACGACGGTGCGGATCGACGACGATCTCTATGCCGCGGTGAAGGAGCGCGCGGCCCGCTCGGGGCGGACGGTCGCCGAGGTCATCGAGGACGCCCTGCGCCACGCCATGGTTGCTCGTGATTCCGGCCCCGCGGACGAGCTCGCGCCCCTGCCGACGTTCGGCGGATCGGGGGTGCTGCCGGGCATCGACCTCGCCAGTGGTGCCGCGCTGCGCGACTCGATGGAGGAGGGCGTCGAGCTCGATGCGCGGCGTTGACGTCAACGTCCTCGTGTACGCACACCGCCCCGAAGCGACCCGGCACGCCGAGTACCTCGAGTGGCTCGACGTGGCTCGCGCCGACGACGAGCCGCTCGGCCTCAGCGACGTCGTCCTCTCGGGCTTCGTCCGCATCGTCACGCACCCGCGGGTCTTCCGCGAGCCGACCCCGCTGATCGTCGCGCTCGAGTTCGCGGACGTGCTGCGTGCGGCGCCGGCCGCCGTTGCCGTCACGCCCGGCCCGCGCCACTGGCCGATCTTCGAGCAGCTCTGCCGGGCGACCGAGGCTCGGGGCAATGTGGTGCCCGACGCGTACCTCGCGGCGCTCGCGATCGAGCAGGGCACGACCTGGTACACGTGCGACCGGTCGTTCGCCCGGTTCCCCGGGCTGCGCTGGGAGCACCCGCTCGACGGGTAGCGCAGTAGATCGCTCACCCCACCCTCCAGCACCTGATTCGTGGCGGGGATCATGGCACGGACGGGCTTGACTCCAAGCCGGGATCCGAAGACCAGCGATCGCTACTGCCTTCGAGTCGCACCACCCGCGATGCCAGGTACTGTCCTGCGCAACGAGTCTGGGAGTAGCGATGGGTATCCGATACTCGGAGCCGCCGGTGTTGATGCACGATGTGATCGGCGATCTGGATGCCGTCGTGCGCCTCTTGGAGGCTCAGGCGCCGTACGCGCCGCTCGGCGGGTGGTACAGCCCGGGCGCGGATCCGCACGCGCGCACCCGGCCGATGTGGTTCCAGAACGACTGGGTGCACGACACCTTTGCTGCCGAGGGCTCGGACCTCTTCCTCCGACACGAGGGCTACATCGAGGCTGCGAAGGCGTTCTACGGTGCCGAGGTGGTCGAACCGAAGAGCGTCTACGTGAACCTGATGGCCGCGATCGCCGACGGCGGCCCGGCGCACACCGACAACCCGCGGTTTCACGGACGCGATCGCACCAACACACCGATGTGGTTGCTGAGGGCGATGTTGTGGTCCGGCTTGTTCGACCGGTTCGAGATCGTGCAAGCCACCGCCATCTGGTGGATGAACGACGTCGACGGTGGCGGTGGCCTCTTCTACTGGCCGGATGGCCCCGACCATCCGCCGCGCCAGCACGTCGGCGCCATGGCCAACACGGCGTTGATCGGTGACAACCACGGGATGTTCCACCAGGTCGGCCCGGTCGGTCCGTTCGATGCGGGCACGCGTCTGGTCACGCCGAGCGCCGAGCTCGCGCCGGTCGCGGGCACCACGGGCGAGTGGGCAGTCACCGACCACGGTGAGCTCGAGTACCGGGCACCCCTCGACACGTTTCGGGTCAGCGTGCTGTGGAAGGCCGACGTGTACACGACCGCGGCGCAGCGAGCGCAACGCGCCGGCGACACGCTCTCGATGCAGGATGTCGCCGACGCGTTCAACGACGACCTCGTTCACAAGGGTTCGCCGGTCCGGTTCGACCCCGCGCTGCTCGACGATCCGAGTCTCAAGGCGGCACTCGCCAATGTCTACCCCGAGGCAATACCCGTCGGCGCCATGCGGTCCGTCTTCGCGGAAGCCTGACACGGTCCGCGCGTCGGCTCTCCAAACGCGTGTGCAGAAAGCG
This sequence comes from Acidimicrobiia bacterium, assembly GCA_022865365.1. Classification (GTDB taxonomy): domain Bacteria; phylum Actinomycetota; class Acidimicrobiia; order IMCC26256; family PALSA-555; genus JALHSW01. The sequence goes on from JALHSW010000284.1 coordinate 19,529, forward strand.
CGCTCAGCTCTCTGAAGGAACAGCGTCCTAGGGTCCGGCGGGACTGGGGGATGCGGGCACCGTCTCGCACTCCGCGGGGAGCGTCACCTTTCCCGCGCGGTGCGAGAACGTGTTCATGACCATCCACTCATCCAGCTCGGGGTCGTAGAGGTTCTGCAGCCCGAAGTGCAGCACCTTCCAGAAGGTGGTCGGGTCCTGTTGGTCGACGTAGAAGTCGCCCGACATGAGCGGGAGTCGGAGCTTCGGCTCACGCTCGCCCGTTCCCGGGGTGCCACCGACCGGCGTGATCAGACCGGGCGGGAGCACCTCCGGGGGTGGCTCCCAGACGACACCGACTCGGAAGTGATGGGCGTGGCGAGGCTTCGAGTCGTCGAGGGTCTCGGCCCCGACGTAGCGCGACGACTCGAGGAACTTGTTGAGCTCGCCGAGGGTGAACGGTCCGACCCGGGAGCATGGGCGCCGTGCGATGCCGGGCCACTTGTAGGTGAGTGTGTAGAGGTAGCCACCCGAGATGATGTTCGTGAAGTAGATCGGGTACTGCTTGCCGCCGGCGATCATCTGACTGTCGCCGCCCTTTCCTCGCCAGGTGAAGGGAACGTCGACGTTGAGATCCCGGACGATGTATCGACCTTTCGCATCGAAGCTTCGGGGGAGCCGAGGGGGAGGAGGAGCTTTCGTCGGTTGCTTGCCGGCAAGTTCGTCGGCGGTCCCTGCACTGATCCCGGTACTCTGCGCCAACGCAGGGGTTGCCATCACGGCTGCCGCCAAGCAAGCTGCGGTGAGCATCAGGACCTTCATCGAGTCATCGTCCCCTTGTCCGGCAAGGCGTCACGCTTCGCCTCAGGGGGCTGCTCCCACAGGCGCGTCGAGCCTTCGAGATCGGTGAACAGGAACGTCACCGTCCCAGTAGGTAGATCGCTCACGCCGCCCCTCCAGGCCCCCGATGCCTCGCCGGGATCATGGCACGGACCGACTCAGCGCCGACTTCAGAATCTCCCGATTGGTCTGTGGGGTTCCGGGGGCTCGATGTGCCTTACCCCATCAGATCGCCGCCGCAACGAGTACAGGAAGGAGGATGCGCGCCGGCCGAAACGGCCTCCGAAACTTGGGTGAAACTAGGGATGAGGACGTCGGGATCCAGGGCGGTGTTCGTGGCGATGAACCAGCGGGCGATCAGGGCAGCGGTTCGCTTGTTCCCCTCGTAGAAGCCCTGAGCGTAGGCGATCTCGAACGCGAGTGCCGCAGCGGCCTCTACCGGGTCGGTTTCGGTCGTGACCCGCTCGAGTGCTCGGGCGACGCGATCGAGGTCATCGTCGTCGGCGCTGGGTGATGCCTCGTCCGGCTCTCGCACCGCCTCGTTGCAGGCGATGATCTCTTCGAGGTTCGGGAACCTCACCGATCTCGCAGGTAGGTGAGCAGGTCCCGGCAGTGCTCGACGTCGCGCTCGATCGCGGCCCTGAACTCGGGGTCGATTGCCGCCAGGTGCGGCCGGCGGATCGGGTCCACCACGGGCGTTGGGGAACTAGCCACAGCGCCAGGATACCCGTGACGGCCATGAATCGGGTATCTCGTTCTTGCTGCGCGTGAGCAGGAACGTCACCGTCCTGGTGGGGAGCTCAGGCATCGGGGGGCGCCTGGGTCTCGAGGAGACCTGGCGTGGCCTGAGCGTGCGGGGGACCGACGGCAGCTTCATCCCTGCGCGAGTGCGCGACGTGCTGTTCGCGTCTCTTGAGCAGCATGTCGCCCCCGCCGTGTTCGAGGTACGGAACGACTGGCCGTCCGGCGACGTGGAGTGGTAAGAGGTCGTCGTGCTCGGTATGCGTTAGCGACGGTCCTGCTTGGCTGTGACGCGTGCGACGGCCTTGGGCGATTCGTCGAGGAGGTGAGCGGCTACGGCGATGTCGCCTCCGGCGAGGACGTCGCGGGCTCGGTCGAGGCCTTTGGCGATCGCGTCGGCATGGCGGGTTGCGTATTCGCTGACGGCACGATCGACGATCTCGGCTTGTGTCGCGTCGGTCAAGGCTGCGAGGTAGCGGACGCGGTCCTTGGTGCGTTCGTTGACCTTGATGGGTGCTTGGATATTCACAGCCGGGCCTCTCTCTCTGGGTGTCCCATAGTGTAGAAGTACCTAAGTACCTAGTCACCCGAAGGGTAGGCCCTTGCCTCCTTTGCGGGCTGCAGTTCGGTGATTCAGGTGTCGGATCGATCGGGTCTGGTGCGTCCGCGGGTTCGGTTGGCGAAGGGGAGCGCCCCGTAGCGGCGTTCGAAGGCGGCGAGGAGGTCGGCCTCGGCGTCGGCTGGGTCTTCGTGGTCGTTGGTGAGGCGCCATGCGATGAGGAGGTCGTCGGCGTCGTGGAGTTGCCAGATGGACCGTCCACCCCAATGGCCGACGGGTTCACCGGCGCCGTGTCGGCGAAATTGCACGAGGCGGGTGCGGAGCCGGGTGGCCTTGCCGAGGTAGAGGGTGGCGGTGCCGTGCACCCACCGGGCTTCGAGCTCGCCGGTGGCGATGGTGGGGTCTCGACCCTTGAACCATCCGGCCGGGCTGGGTGCGATGAAGTGGCGCGGCGCATGCGGGTCGGGTCGGAGCACCGCGTAGATCCCGGGCTCGGTAGGCACCTCGGTGTCGGGGAGTTCGGCGAAGCGCACCCATCCTTGGAACCCCAGAGTGGTGAGCGCCTCGCGGTCGAAGCCGGCCTCGGCGGGTTCGGGTGTCTCGAGGGGGAGGATGTCAAGGCGGTCTTGGGCGTCGCGGCCCGCAACCGACGCCGCGAGGTAGCGATAGGTCCACTCTTCGGCGAGCGCCCGGGTCTCACAGAACACGATCGGGACATTCGGGTAGCGGGCTTGGGCTTGGGCGAGCAGCTCGGGTACCCAGCCGGCGCGGACGTGTTCGAGCTTGAACAGCGCCGAGTAGCGATCTTCGACGACGACCGCCGCCGCTGACTCCGCCGCGAGCTCGGCGAGCTGGAAGCCGAGGCCGCCGCTGACGAGATCGCCGGAGAGCTGTCCCAGGGTCTTGCGCTCCACAACGGCGACGACCACGCCGTCGCGTTCGACCGCGTAGTCACCCGCCGCGAGGGCACGCCGCACCGTGGTGACCGCACGCTTCGCGAACCGGAACGGGTACCGCTCGCGGGTGTCGACCACGATCGCGAGGTCGCGCTGGCGCGACGCCCGAGCGGTCGGCATGCGCACACCGGGACGTGCGGCGCGAGCCGTGCTCGCAGTCTGCCAGAAGATCGCCTCACGTCCACCCGCGATGCGGGTGAACACGAACTGCGAACGCGCGCGGGTACGCCGATCCAGCACAAGATCGATCGCAGTGCCCCGCCGTGCGCAGCGACGCACCGAGACCTCCTCGAGCACCTCGGCGTCATCGGGCCAGCCCGACGCCCGGTGGCAGTAGACCTTCTTGTCCTTCGGCCACACCTCCCGAGCCTTCAGGACCACGTCGCCACCCTCGACGGGCAACCGCACCAGGAACGGCAGGCTCGACTCCGGGTCGGGATTGCGGGCGACGACGAAACTGCGGGCTGGCATCGCCCGCCATCCTGCCGCACCCATAGCCCGCTATCGAGATGGGTGAAGCAGCTCGCCGTCGACGAGCGGCGCCGATCAGGAGAAGCGGGCAGCATGAACACCCACAACCTGATGTCGACCTCGCCCGTATCGCCGCCGAGTCTGCTGACGTCAAGTCACGTCGACATGCACCGACTGGCGACAACTTCGCGCGAGGGTGCGGTTCGGATTCGCTCGTAGGGACGCTGCCGCGACTGGTCGGCTCGCTATTGATCTGCGGCCCGTTCCAGGAGCGGATCGTCCGGCGTGACTTGATAGCGCCTCTATGTCAAGCGGCGGTCGTGAGCGCCCGTCGCGCGTCGGAGGCGAGGGCTCGGTAGATCGCCTTGGTGATCTGACGTTTGAGGAGGCGCATGGCCTCGGCCCGGCTGTTCCCGGCGGCGAGCCGGCGCTGCAGGTAGTCGCGTCCTGGTCCGGGTCGGATGGCTTGGACATGCGCGGCGAGGTGGATCGCGTTGTTCAGTTGGCGGTTCCCGCGGCGAGAAAGGCGGTGACGGATCACGTCGCCGCTCGATGCTTCGATCGGTGCGGTCCCCGCGTAGCTCGCGAGGTGGTCGCTGCTGGGGAAACGGGTGATGTCGCCGATGTGGCCGATGATCTTCGCTGCGAGCACGTCGCTGATCCCATAGATCTCGGTGAGTGTCGTGTCCGTCGCGGCGACAGCCTCCGCGCAGCGTCGCCGATTCTCCGCGATGGCCTTATCGAGGCGACGCACATCGGCGAGGAGCTCG